>CAZLBQ010000827.1:0-1931 GCA_964557745.1 uncultured Anaerolineales bacterium | reverse complement strand
CCCCAGAAGCCGCACCGCCGAAGGCCAGCGCCCGGCTCCGCCGGGGAGAGGGAGCGACAGGGAGGACACACCGCGACCGCCGCGCCCGTCAGGCCCTGGCCCACGCGGTCCCGGCGAAGACGTGACGAAGGCGCCCCCGCGGCGCGAGAGCCGACCCAATGAGGCGCGCGAGGCAGCGCCGCCGGCGCAACGCCCGCCAGCGCGCGGCGTCGAGGGCGCGAAGCAGGGGCCGCCCCGAGGCCAGAAGCCCAGCCCGGGCAGTCTGCCCGCTCAGGCGCGGGAGACGCTGCAAGCCCGTCCGCCCGAGAGTCCGGCCCGGCCCGCCAAGGGTCCAGCGCCCACAGCACCCAAGGGGGGCGCGAGTGGTGACGCCAACGATCTGCCCGACTTCGTGCCCTCGCTGTCGGCGGCTCCGGTGGCCGTCGCGGACCCGCCGCCCTTGCAGCGCGCGCCCACGGTGCGGCGCGGCCCGGCCTCAACCATTCCGGCCACAGGTGACCTGGATGGGCCGGTGACGCAGATACCGGGCATCAGCAGCGTCTACGGCAAGCACCTGGCGAAGCTCGGCGTCCACACTATCCGCGACCTGCTCTTCCTGGTGCCGCGTCGCTACGAGGACTTCAGCAAGCTCAAGACGATCCACCAACTCGTCTACGGCGAAGAAGCCACCATCGTCGGGACGGTGCAGAATACCACCAACCGTCGCACGACCAAGGGCATGACCGTCACGACCTCGGTTCTATCCGATGCGACGGGCTATATCCAGGCGACGTGGTTCAACCAACCCTATCTCCTCCAGCAGTTACGGCCAGGGCGACAGATCGTCCTGAGTGGGCGCATCGACGCCTACCTGGGCAAGCTCGTCCTACAGTCACCCGAGTGGGAGCCGCTGGACCAGGAGTTGACCCACACCGGGCGGCTGGTCCCCATCTACCCGCTGACGCAGGGTATCGGAGCGCGCTGGCTGCGCACGACGGCCAAGCGCGTCGTCGACGCCTACGCGCCCAAGCTCACGGACCCCTTGCCGGCCGGCCTCCGCGCCGCCAATGGGCTGCTGCCCCTGTCCGACGCGGTGCGCCAGGCCCACTTCCCGGATACCGTCGAGAGCCTGAGCCAGGCCCGCCAGCGCCTGGCTTTTGATGAGTTCCTGGTCATCCAACTCGGCGTGCTGCGCCAGCGGCGGCTGTGGCAATCAAACGAAGGCCGCGCGCTGAGCGTCAGTGAGGAGGCCCTCAACAGCTTCCTGAACGCGCTGCCGTTCCAGTTGACCGGCGCGCAGCAGCGGGTGCTCGGCGACATCCTGGGCGACGTCGCCGAGACGCGCCCGATGAGCCGCCTGCTCCAGGGTGACGTCGGCTCCGGCAAGACGGTCGTCGCGGCGGCGGCGATGGTCGTGGCGGCGGCCAATGGCGTCCAGTCGGCGCTCATGGTCCCAACTGAGATCCTAGCCGAGCAGCACACCAAGAGCCTGCGCCGCCTGTTCGAGCGGTGGGCCGAGGTGACGGGGCAGCCCGCGCCGACGGTCGCCTTGCTCACAGGCAGCCTGAGCAAGGGCGAGCGCGAGGAAGCGTACCGCGCCATCGCTACAGGCGAGACCAAGTTCATCGTCGGTACCCACGCCGTCATCCAGTCCGGTGTCGAGTTCGATAACCTCGGCCTGGCGATTGTGGACGAGCAGCACCGCTTCGGCGTCGGGCAGCGAGCCGCACTGCGGCAGAAGGGCACGGGCCAAGTTCCGCACCTGCTGGTCATGACGGCCACGCCCATCCCGCGCACTCTAGCCCTGACCGTCTATGGCGACCTGGACCTGTCTATCATCAACGAGTTGCCGCCCGGCCGCCCTCCCATCCGCACCAAGTGGGTGCTGCCGCGCGAGCGCGCGGGACACCCTGGCTCCAGGCCAGCGTCTCCAGGGCGCGGCTGGCGACGGT
>CAZLBQ010000826.1:0-1937 GCA_964557745.1 uncultured Anaerolineales bacterium | reverse complement strand
CGGGGACGCGGGCGCCGCGCAGCAGGACGGCGTCCTCGACGTGGGCGCCGTCGCCGATGACCGCGGCGCGCTCGATGTAGACGTGGGGCCCGACCACACAGCCCCGCCCGATCTCCACCCCCTCTTCAATATACAGCGGCGTAATGAGATGCGTGTCCGGCCCGACGGCATGCGGCGCTAACTGCGCGCGGCTCCCGCCCTGGAGCAGGTAGTGGCGGTTGACGTGCAGCAGGTCCTGGGCGTTGGTGACGGTCAGGCGGCTGTCGGTCAGGACGCCATAGACGCCGCCGCGCTCGTCGATGAGGGCCTGGACGGCGTCCTGCAACTCGTACTCACCGCGCGGCGACAGGGGCACGCGGGGCAGGTAGTCCAGCAGGGTCGGGCGGAAGATGTACAGCGGCAGGCTGGCGATGTCGGAGACGGCGTCCTCGGGGCGCGGCTTCTCGACGATACGCGTCACGACGCCGTCGCGCATGTCGACCAGGCCGGTCTTGCCGATGAGCGACGGTGGGATACGCATCAGGCTCAGGACACCCTGGGCGTCGGGGAGCGCCGAGAAATGGGCCAGGAGCGCGGCGACGTGGTCGTCGGCCACGAGGTTGTCGCACGCCGATAGGATGAAGGGGCTGTGGACCAGCGGCGCGGCCTGGGCGAGGGCGTCGGCCATGCCCTTGCGCTCGGCCTGGAAGACGAGGCGCACCTGAGCAGCCGGGTCCAGGCGCGGGTACTCGGTGGTGAAGTACTCGACCAGCGCCTCGTCGCCGGGGCTGACGACGAGGATGAAGTCGCGGACGCGGTGGGCGCGGAACATGCCCATGACGCGGGCCACCATGGGCTGGCCGAGGATGGGCAGCATGGCCTTGCTGCGGTTGAGGGTGATGGGGTGGAGCCGCGAGCCTTTGCCCGCGGCGAGAATCACAGCCTGCACGATGGTCTATCCACCTGTTCCGTATCCAATCCCATTCTGTAAATTCTGTTCATTCTGTCTAAACCGTTTTAGCCCATAGCCGGTGACGGCGCTGCCGGCCGCGCCGCTCGTCACGCCGAGCAGGAACGAGGCGAGCGGCCCCGCCCAGCGGTCGAACGGGGGCAGGAGGGCCAGCAGGACGACGAAGCTGACCGCGCCGCCGAGCGCCGAGACGAGGGGCCATCGCCGCCCGCTCCCCTGCCCACTCCGTCCACCCAGCAGGGGGGCCTGGAGCGCGCCGAGGGTCAGGCCGAGAATGCCCCCGACGAGGGCCGCGATGGCATAGCGCACGACGGCCTGGACGACGGGGCCTTGCGCCGCCTGCCAGGGGCCGAGGGCCAGGCCGACCGGGACGGCCACCACGAGGGCGAGCGGCCAGCCGACGAGCAGCCCGATGACGGTCCGCGTCGCCCAGCGTCCGCCAGCCACCCCGACCCGGCGCACGACGAGACCTTGCGCCAGCCCCTGGACGACGGCTACCGAGACGCCGGTGAGGGCGACGACGGCGATGACGCGGCCAACCGCGCCCGCCGCGACGGCGAGCAACTCGTCACCGTTGAAGCCGGGTACGACGGCGCGTAGCACGGCCATCCCCAGCCCCAGGGCGAGGGCGTTGACGAGTGTCCACTGGAGCCACCACATCAGGGGAAAGCCTGACCTTCAACCTGCAACTTTCAACCTTCAACCCCCACCGGCCACGCCGGCGCCTCCGTCACCTGGAGACCGGCGCGGTGGAGGCGGGGCTTCCAGACGCGCGCCTCGTCGAGGCCCTGGTCGCGGGCGACCTCCTCCCATGCGGCGATCATGGCCGCCTCGCGCCCTGGCTCGACCAGGGCGAAGACCGAGCCGCCGCCCCCCGCGCCCGTCAGCTTCGCGCCCAAGGCCCCCTCGTCGAGGGCGGCGTTGATCAAGGCGTTGTTGGCCCAGCCCGCCCCGTCTTTGAAGCCGCAATAGACCAGCATCTCGTCCC
>CAZLBQ010000825.1:0-1955 GCA_964557745.1 uncultured Anaerolineales bacterium | reverse complement strand
GTGCCCTCAGCGCATGAAGCCGCGATGCTTCTTCGGGGCCAGATCAACCACAACCTGCGGAGCGGCCACGCGCGGCTGATGCTGCTCGAGTACCCCTACCTGCCGTTCCGGCCACGCCGCAGCAAGTGCGACTAGTCTCGAACTTCAGTCCGAGAGGAGAGCCATGCTGTCCAGGATCAAGACCTACCTGACGCCGCTGCGGCGCAAGGCCACCTACGGCGCGATAACCGTCGTCACGGTCGCGCTCGTCGCCTTCAACGTGGTGAGCGCCGACCAAATCAACCAGGCCGTGGAGAGTTTAGTCTCGATCCTCGCCGCGCTCACGACCCTGCTCGCCTCCCTCAACACGGGCTCGGGCGCTGATCAGTCATGGTGGTAGACGTGGTGTTCACGTCGTGAGATTGAAGGAGCAGCGTGGAGCGCGTCAGCCTGAGTCAAGCAGCTCGCTGGAAGAAGAAAGCCGCCTATTACCGGTCCTCACGAGGCGACCTTTGCCGTGTGGCTAAGATCGAGCGCAAGCGGCCCAACTGGCGCCTCGTCCTCGAGGACGGCCGGGACTTCCTCGTTGACCCGAGGACCATGCTTCTGTCTGAGTGATAAGACGTTGTGATCTCGTCGATCTGCAGCCTCCAATCTCCGGGCGAAGAAGGGGTGAAGAGCAGTGCATTGCTCGGCTTCGGCCCGTATACTGTGCACAATGGGCGTGCGGAACGTGACGACGGGGGGACGTTGGCTGTACGGTTGGTCAACCCCGCCACGCCGCAGGGTGTCAGGCTTCCCAACTCCTGTTGCCTGCTGGGTGTCCAAGGCTTCCGAACGTTCAGTCTTCCGGCCGCAGCGATTCCTGCGCAAGGACAGGAGCAGCAATCACGGCCGTCCGAGATGGCTCCAAGTTGAGGCAGAACCCCAGCATGACTAGCTCCCAGCGCGGCTCAATGAGTGAGATTCCGCTCCCGGACATAACGTCGTCGAAGGGTGAACCAAGGCAAAGCCATGTTGAGCTGTGTGCCGGTGGTGGTGGACTGGCATACGGCCTGATGGCGGCTGGATTCACGAATCCGGTCCTCGTTGAAGCCGACACTCACGCGTGCCGGACCCTTCGAGAGAACTCTAGTGTTGGCCGGGTGCTTGAAGGAGCGGCTGTTCTGGAGGCTGACGTTCGTCTTGTCCACTGGGATTCGGCCAAGCTCACGCTTCTGGCGGCCGGAGCACCATGTCAGCCATTCAGCCTCGGGGGGAAGCACCTTGCGCACGGAGATGATCGCAACCTCTTGCCGGAAGTAGTTCGAGCTGCTCGCTCCACACGGCCTCGAGCCGTCCTATTGGAGAACGTGAGTGGCCTCGTGCGCGAGAGCTTCCGTCCGTACTTCGACTACATTCTTAGACAGCTGGAGTACCCGGAGCTCGCGCCAGCTGAAGAAGAAGGCTGGATGAGTCACGACCGGCGATTGCGCCGCCACATGGCTTCACGGAGTTACCAGCCGCAATACGCCGTATCTTGGCGGGTGCTGAACGCAGCGGACTACGGGGTGCCCCAGACGCGACGCCGTGTGTTCGTCGTCGCCGTCGATACAACAGACGAGCCTTTCATCTTCCCGGCCGAGACACACAGCAGAGAGTCTCTTCTCTCCGCCCAGCGGCACAAGGACTACTGGGAAACCCGCGGACTGCCTGTTCCAGAGGGCTTGAAGCTGCAGAAGCGGGCCGGGGATGCGGGGTCTCTGAAGCCCTGGAGGACGGTACGAGATGCTCTTATGGGCCTGCCTGCGGCAGGGGAAGAAGAGACGCGCGACGAGCTGGACCACTGGATCATCCCTGGAGCGCGATCGTACAAGGGCCACAGCGGAAGCCGTCTCGATTGGCCGTCAAAGACGATCAAGGCTGGGGTGCATGGGGTCCCAGGCGGCGAGAACATGATGGTCAAGGATGACGGCTCGGTGCGCTACTTCACCACC
>CAZLBQ010000824.1:0-1958 GCA_964557745.1 uncultured Anaerolineales bacterium | reverse complement strand
CTCTGTGCCTCTGTCCTAGGTTTCGCCCGAAATAATGACCACTTGGTCGGAGTCGAGCAGACTTCGGAACGCGGTGACGAGCGGTTGGGCCAGGCGATAAGCTTGATTGAGGACAATGCGCCGCACATGATGGTTCTCATCAACCTCCACCCGACCCAGAATGCTACCGACATCACGCACCAAACGCTTCAGACCGAACGACTGCACCTGGGGCGCCAGGGGGACGAGCCAGCGTTTGGCCCACACCCAGATATTATGCGCCAACGTGCCGAGACAGACGAGCATCTGTTGGGCCGGGAAGCGCTTCTTCTGGCGCGTGGTCAAGCCCAAACCCTGCTTGTCGTCCTTGATGGTAGTCTCGACACCACCACCGCGTTGGTCGTAGAAAGCGATGTACGCCGCCGCCACTGCCAACGGATCGTCCACCTGCGACAGGGGGCGATGGGTCAAGGCCAGGACATCGCGCGGGCTGAGGGTCGAGATCAGCACATCGGCACGCCACTGCTTGTTCTTCTGCAAACGGCGCACAGCGATGCGGGTGACAGGCCGCACGTACTCTGTCGGCTCCTGAGGGATGTAGGCCACCTGGCGTCCTTCCACCTTTGGGTCGTCAGACCAGTGGCAGACCGCCGCCACGAGTTTCTTGACGTGCATATGCTGGAAGTCTTTGCCATGGAACTGATAGCCCCGCGTCAGCACCGTGTTGACATCCGTACTCGTCCCGCCGCCCGCATCCACCCGAATGATGGTGCGCTGGCGCTGGGCCTCGGTCAACGCCAGGGTCTGCTCACTGGCCTCGACCAAGCCAGGCAACGCCGTCGCCAGTTGGGCTGTGCCCGCATAGACTTGATCCACCACGACTTCGTTGTACAGGCTCGCCGCCACGCGTCCCAGTTGGCGACCTTGCCGACGGCGGGCGTTGCGCCCTAGGTAGCCGCGCGTCGCCAACTCGGCCTTCGGCCCACACGGCATCCCCGTCAAGTCTACATCCAGGATCTGCCACTGCTTGTCATAGGCATGGCGAGAGGTTTGGCTATGGTCGCGAAAGATCTGATCCAGTGCCTGTTGCATCTGCGTCACATTGTCGGCGCTACACGCGTCCAGCGTGTCCTGGATCACCGATTGCTCAGCGCAACCGCTGCGCCCAAACGCCGCTTGCAGCGCCGCATCCGTTCGCAACACCGTGTTGATCTCCACCACCCCATGCAGTCCCGCCAGCAGCCCGATCAAGGCATCTTCCAGCTTCTGCCACGGGCTGTAGCGCACTTTCTTTTGGGCGATTTTCACCTGCTCTCGCATCGGCCGCAACAGGTCGATCCGCTGCAGATACAGTCCCAACGCGGCCAGGCTGGCGTGCCCACTCGCGTGCTCGGCCACCCTCTCGCCTTCGGCGGCCACGACAACTCGACACACGCTCTCACTCGTGCTAGACTCGCTCATGGTGATGAACCTCCTTCTGGATTGAGTTCGTCCTCTATCCATTGGATGGTTCATCACCGCTTTTTCATCTCGCCACAGCCCCTATTTCGGGCGAAAATAGGGTCTGTGGCTAGTCCCCATCCGTGCGCATTGGAGTGCTTCGAGCAGTTCATGGGCCGGCGACGGAGAGGTGCGGCAGGAAGACGCACTGGCCCACGCTCACTCGCGTGGCAGAGCCGGAGGTCACCGGGAGCGCCTGGGACGCGTCGTTGGAGAGGTCGACGACAATAGGTGGGTCCGCGAACGTCATGTTGCCGCAGCTTCCAGTCACGCGGAACGGTATGAGCACCAGGGAGCCGCTGCCGCTCGTCTGGCCCGAGGACAGGCGCACGCCGCCGAACAGGATTTTCCCGGTCGTGTTGTTGACCTGGCTGCTATCCAGGGGCGCGACAAAGGAACCAGGCGGCAGCAAAGTCCCCGGCATGACCTGGACGTAGGGACGCCCTGGATCTGTATCGACTACCTGGAAGTTGCTCGCA
>CAZLBQ010000823.1:0-1969 GCA_964557745.1 uncultured Anaerolineales bacterium | reverse complement strand
TACTCGGCGCGGCCCGGCAGCGGGACGTGGATCGGCGTCGGGGCGCGGCCTTGCGCCAGCGCCACGCCCTCCGGCGTGTACACCGCTGCTTTGAGGTTGCTCGTCCCGATATCGAGACCCAGTAGCAGGGGAGAGGACGTCACGTCGGCCAATCCTGGGGCCGGTAGGGGCCGGCGGGCCAGCCGGGCGGCGGCGGGATGTACGGCGTCAGGGCGACCAGTCGGCCCGCCCGCCACTCTGCCGCACCCGACCGCTGCATCTCGGCCAGGAACGGCGCGACAAAGTCGGCGGGGGCCAGGCCGAACACATGGCGGCTGTAGTCCTGGAACCACGGGCAGCCTTGCAGGTAGGGCGCGACGTCGGCCTCGGCCAGGCCGTCCTTGAGCATCAGGTGAAAGGCGAAAATGCGCTTGGCCCCGTGCCACGCCACGCTCTCCAGCCGCGTCAGCCAGCCTTCGTAGCGCCGCCGCGCCGCGTCGATAGCCGCCAGTGGGTCCGTCATAGCCGCGCCGTGCCCCGAGCAGGCGTAGCGCAGCGGCAGGCGGGCCAGGCGGTCCAGCGTCTCCAGGGCGCGGTCGAGGGACGTCACGCCCTCGCGGAAGGGGTTGATCCACGCCACGTCGTCGCCGTGGAACACATCACCGACGATGAGCACCCCGTCGTCGGGCGCGTAGAGCGAGAGGTGGCCCTGACTATGGCCCGGCGTGTGCAGCACGCGCAGCGTCACCCCGCCCGCGTCAATCTCGTCCAGGTCCGACAGGCTCACATCGACCCTGTACGGCTCAACCGGCTGGTCGAGCCAGTCCGCGGTACACGCCTCGCGGTCGCGGCGGTTGACCAGCGCCGCCTCCCAGCGGTGCGCCGCGATGGGGACGCCGTAGCGCTGGAAGCCGTGGTTGCCGCCGACGTGGTCGCTGTGATAGTGGGAGTTGACGATCAACGTCAGGTCTTCGGGCGCTACTCCGGCCTCCCTGACGAGACGCTCGGTGGCGGAAAAGTCGCTGCCGAAGCCCGTGTCGAAGAGGACGGGGTGCGCCGTGCGGACCAAGACGCTGTTGGCGCTTGGATACGTCCGCTGCAGGAAAACCAACCAGGCGGGCGGGGTCATGACTTCGCTCTTTTCTCAGTCATTTCTCAGGTAATCTACGCTTGAGTCTGCTATACTGGAAAGCGAATGTGAAAGGAGCATGATTCGCTATGGCTCGACAACAACCTACTCCACAGCCCACCCGACGGCGCTGGCCTGCGCTGCTGCTCGGCATCCTCATCGGCGGCCTGGGCGCGCTGGCCCTTGTCGTCCTGGTCGGCATGCCGCTGGCGCTCCAGCACCGCGCCGACCTGCCCCTGGAGCGCTTGTACGCCGACTTCGCCGTCGAAGCCGCCGTGCGTACCCAGGCCGGCAACGCCGCCAACCCTGTCGCCAACAACCCGCGCGCCCTCGAGACGGGCCGCAATGCCTATACCGGCTCGTGCGCCGTCTGTCACGGCGCGACGGGCGACGGCCAGGGCCGCCTGGGGCCGACGATGTATCCCCCGGCCTCTGACCTGCGTGCCCACGATACCCAGGAGAAGACCGACGCCCAACTGTTCTGGATTACCAAGAATGGCCTGAGCTTCGCCGGTATGCCCGGCTTCGGCGGCCAGCACGACGACCAGACGATCTGGGCGTTGGTCAGCTACATGCGCGTCCTGGCCAAGGGCAACGCGGGCGCGCTGGCTATCCCGACCGCCACGCCTGAGCAGTTGGCGATGGCCGACCCGACGGGCGATGCGGTTCACCAGGGCGCGGCGCTCTACTTCGCCCAGGGCTGCGCCGCGTGTCACGGCGCGGTCGGCAACGCCCCAGGGGACCTGCGCCTGCGTCCCAACGACCGCGAGGCCCAGGAGACCATCCGCCGCGGCAAGCAGGGTATGCCCGCCTACCCCACTACCCACCTCAGCGACGGCGACCTCCAGAACCTCATCGCCT
>CAZLBQ010000822.1:0-1990 GCA_964557745.1 uncultured Anaerolineales bacterium | reverse complement strand
AGCTCAAGGCGGCCAGCGTGCTGTGCATTGGCACCGGCGGCCTCGGCTCGCCCCTCGCTATGTACCTGGCGGCGGCGGGTGTCGGGCGGCTGGGCATCGTCGACTTTGACGTGGTGGACTTCAGCAACCTGCAGCGCCAGGTGTTGCACCACACGCCTGACGTCGGGCGGCCCAAGCTCGAGTCGGCGGCCGAGAAGCTGCGCGCCATCAATCCCAACGTCGAGGTTGTCACCCACGAGACCCTGTTCACGTCGCAGAACGCCTTCGACATCGCCAGAGACTACGACATCATCGCCGACGGCACGGACAATTTCCCGACGCGCTACCTGACCAACGACGTGTCGGTGCTGCTGGGCAAGCCCAACGTCCACGCCAGCATCTTCCGCTTCGAGGGCCAGGCGTCGGTCTTCTATGCGAAGGAAGGGCCGTGCTACCGCTGCCTCTATCCGGAACCGCCGCCCCCTGGCGAGGTGCCGTCATGCGCCGAGGGCGGCGTGCTGGGCGTGTTGCCGGGGCTGCTCGGCACCATCCAGGCGACGGAGGTCATCAAGCTCATCCTGGGCATTGGCGAGCCGCTGATTGGGCGGCTGCTGCTCCTCGACGCGCTGAGCATGACGACGCGCACCGTCAAGCTGCGCAAGAACCCTGACTGCCCCATCTGCGGCGAGCACCCGACGATCCACGAACTCATCGACTATGAGGAGTTCTGCGGCGCGCCCATTGGTGGCGAGACGCCCGAAGCCGACCAGACGGACCTGCGCTGGCAGATCAGCCCGCACGACCTGGCGGCGAAGCTGGAGCAGCACGATCCCCGCTTCGTCCTGGTCGATGTCCGCGACCCGCACGAGTGGGACATCGCCCACATTGACGGCGCGAAGCTCATCCCGCTGGGCGACCTGCCGGCGCGCATGAGCGAGCTGGACAGCCGCGACGACATCGTCCTCCAGTGCCGTACGGGTGTGCGCAGCATGAAGGCGCTCAACCTGCTGCGCGACGCAGGCTTCACCCGCTTGAAGAACCTGACCGGCGGCATCCTCGCCTGGGCCGACGACGTCGACCCGTCCCTACCTAAGTACTAACGGAGAAGCGTATGCGTATCGCGAATGATGTGACGCAGTTGATTGGCAACACGCCGCTGGTGCGCCTGCGGCGTGTGACGGAGGGCGCCGGCGCGGATGTCGTCGCCAAGCTGGAGTTCTACAACCCCGCCCATAGCGTCAAGGACCGCATCGGCGTCGCCATGATCGACGCCGCTGAGCAGGCCGGCCGCATCCACCCCGACACGATTATCCTGGAGCCGACAAGCGGCAACACGGGCATCGCCCTGGCGATGGTGTGCGCGGCGCGCGGCTACAAGTGCACGCTCATCATGCCGGAGACGATGAGCAAGGAGCGCCGCATGTTGCTGCGGGCCTACGGCGCGGACCTCATCCTGACGCCGGGACCAGAGGGCATGGCCGGCGCCATCAAGAAGGCCGAGGAGTTGGCAGCCTCCGACCCGCGCTACTTCATCCCGCAGCAGTTCGAGAACCCGGCTAACCCGGAGATTCACCGCCGCACGACGGCCGAAGAGATCTGGGCCGACACCGACGGCCAGGTGGACTTCCTGGTGGCGGGCATTGGGACCGGCGGGACCATCACGGGCGTGGCCGAGGTCATCAAGAGCCGCAAGCCGTCATTCAAGGCCATCGCTGTCGAGCCGGCCGCCTCGCCGGTCCTGTCGGGCGGCCAGAAGGGGCCGCACCCTATCCAGGGCATCGGCGCGGGCTTCGTGCCGGGCGTCCTCAACACGCACAGCTATGACGAAGTCATCCAGGTGAAGAACGAGGACGCCTTCGAGATGAGCCGCCGCATGGCGCGGGAAGAGGGCATCCTGGTGGGTATCTCGGCGGGCGCAGCGACCTGGGCGGCGGTCCAGGTTGCCCATCGACCTGAGAATGCCGGCAAGCTCATCGTCGTCATCATCCCGTCCTTCGGCGAGCGCTACCTG
>CAZLBQ010000821.1:0-1992 GCA_964557745.1 uncultured Anaerolineales bacterium | reverse complement strand
CGACTTCGCCGGTCAGGCGCGAAGACACGGTGACGAACAGAAAACCGAACAGCACGATGAACAGCGCGCCCATCAGGCCTTCGACGCTGAAACCGAGCCCCAGTTGCGGCGCGGCCGCCATGGCCAGCACCAGGCCAATGCTGCCCGCGATGACGAACCACATCGGCAGGTCGCGTTCGGTGCGGGGCACTTCGCGGCCCTTCTCTTACCGGAGCCTTTGGACAAGTCGGCCACGGCCGAGCGGAACGAGCGAAAGATCACCGGCAAGGTCTGGAACATGCTGATGATGCCGCCCGTGGCCACGGCACCGGCACCGATGTAGAGAATGTAGTTGTCGCGCAGGGCCTTGAGCGTCAGCGGCGCGTGACTGAGCCACGTCCCCGGCGCGAACTCCGGCGCGCGCAGCCGGACCCGCTCCCAGCCCACCTCGATCACAGCATCTGCTCGATCTCGGCGCGGTGGGCCTGCTCGTGGTTGACCAGCCCTCTGACCAACTCGGCCAGCGTCCCCCGCGCGTCCCACGAGAATTGAAACTCGCCCAGGTCGCCCGCCCGGCTCACCGCCGCCACCAGCCGGGCGCGCGCCGCGTGCAGGCCAATCACCACCTGGACGGGCGACAGGTCGGCCATCGCCGCGACCGCCCGCTGGTTGAACGCGTCTTCGTCCACCACAGGGGGCGGGGGCGTCTGCCCCTCGGCCAGCGCGTGTAGGGTAGCGACGGCGGCCTCGTCCCAGGCGGCGATATGAGCCACCACGCCGCGCACGCCCCACTCGCTCGCGGTCCACGCCGCGTCGGAAACATGGGCTAGCGTCTCCAGCAGGGCCAGCCGTGACTGCCCCAGCATTCCCGTCAACGCGCCAACATCGGTCGCCATACGCTCTCAGACCCCTTCCCGGTTGCGCCACGCGCGGATGGCGGCGGCGACTTCGCGGTCGGTGTCGATACAGTAGCTCTCAATCAGGCGGCGGACCGTCCCCCGCTCGCCCCACGGATACAGAATCTCGTGCTCCACGACCTCGGCGGGCGTGATCGCCAGCAGGCTCCCCAACTCACCCCGCGTCATGAGGAAGGTCATGCGCGTCTGCATCAGCGGCAGGCTGCGCCGTCGGTCGCGCAGGGCGCGGTGCCAGGTCGACACGTCGGCCATGACGGGCCGATAGCCGCTATCCTGGTTGAGATACGCCTCCAGGGCCACCAGGATTTCCTGGTCAAGTGCGGCGCTCCGAGCCAGCAGGTCCTGCGCCGTGGTGTCGGGGATGACCTCGCCCTGGGCCATCTGGTCATCCCGCACACCCTCCAGGCTGGCGCGCAGTTCGGCCCGCGCCTGGGACAACTCGGCCAGCAACTCCTCCAGCTCGCCCCGGGTCATCGCAGCGCCGTGGCCGCCTGGCCGACCATGTTGAGCCAGGCCGTGGTGGTCGTCTGCAGCGGGCCAAGCACGAGGTTGGGGTAGACGCCCAGCACAAACATGGCGATGATGAGCGGCAGAGCGACCAGGATCTCACGCATACTGAGCGGCGGCAGGTGGCGGTTCTCCTCTTCCTCCAGCGGCCCGAAGAAGACGCGCTGGAAGAGCCAGAAGAGGTAGATGGCGCTCAGGATAACGCCCGTCGCCGCGAAGGCCGCCCATACCCAGTTGGCGCGGAAGGCCCCCTGCATGGTCAAGAACTCGCCGACGAAGCCGTTGAGGCCGGGCAGCCCGACCGAGGCCAGCATCGAAATCAGGAACAGCACGGCGTACAAGGGCATCGACTGCCACAGGCCGCCGAAGGCGTCCAACTGGCGGGTGTGGCGGCGCTCGTAGATGTAGCCGACCAAGAGGAACAGCGCGCCCGTGCTGATGCCGTGGTTGACCATGTACAGCACAGCGCCCTGGACCCCCTGTGGGTTGAGGGCGAAGATACCCAGCACGATGAAGCCCATGTGGCTCACCGAGGAGTAGGCGACCAGGCTCTTGACGTCGGGCTGCGTGTACGCCACCCACGCGCCGT
>CAZLBQ010000820.1:0-2003 GCA_964557745.1 uncultured Anaerolineales bacterium | reverse complement strand
GCGCGGGCGCGGCCGCTGGCCGAGAAGGGGAACTTGCTGACCTTGACCTCGTAGCCCGCCTCGCGGGCCTTGGCCTCGGTCATGCCAACGCTGGCGACTTCCGGGTGGCAGTAGGTGCAGCTGGGAATGTTGTCCCAGTGCATGGGGTGGGGATCCTTGCCCGCGATGTGCTCGACAGCGATGACGCCCTCGTGCATGGCCTTGTGCGCCAGGCGCGGTCCCTTGACCACGTCACCGATGGCATAGATCGAGGGGACAGCGGTCTGCAAGAACTCGTTGACGCCGATGACATTGCCGCGCCCGATCTCGATGCCCAGCGCCTCCAGTCCCAGGCCCTCGGTGTTACCGACATTCCCCGCGCCCAACAGGATGACGTCGCCTTCCAAGTCGCGCGTCTTGCCGTCCTGGCTGACCGTCATCTTGGCGTTATTCTCCCCCGCCTCGATCTTCTCGACTCGGGTGTTCAGGTTGATCTCGATGCCCCGCTTGACCAGCGCCTTTTGGAGCGTCTGGCCGATCTCGGCATCTTCGAGGGGCAGCGTCTGGGGCAGCATCTCGACGATGGTGCACTTCGTTCCATAGGCGCTGTAGACCGTCGCGAACTCCGTCCCAATCGCGCCCGCCCCCATGATCAGCATGCTCTTGGGTGGCTCCGCTAGACGGACGGCTTCCTTGCTGGTGATGACGCGCTTGCCGTCCACCGTCACCCCCGGCAGGACGAAGGGGCGCGCGCCCGTAGCAATGACGATGGCGCGGGTGGTCAGATCGCGCCCGCCACCCTCCCCCTCGACGTGGACCGTCGTTGGATTGGCAATCGAGGCGGTGCCTTGCACTAGTTCCACATTGTTCTTCTTAAACAGGAATTGAATGCCCTGGCGGGACTGGCGGACCACACGGTCCGAGCGCTTGACACCCGCCGCCCAATCAAAAGATACCTCTTTGGCCTGTACGCCGAACTGCTCGGCGTCGCGGACGAGTTCCAGAACCTCGGCATTGCGGAGCAGCGCCTTGGTGGGAATACAGCCCCAATTGGTGCACACGCCGCCGATTTCCTTTTCCCGCTCCACACACGCGACGCGCAGGCCCAACTGGCCCGCGCGGATGGCGGCTACATAACCGCCTGGCCCACTGCCGATGATCACGACGTCATACTGGGTATCGGCCACGGGAGACCTCCTATATCGTGCCGAGTGCTGAGTACTGAGTGCTGAGGCACTCGGTACTCAGCACTCAGTACTCAGCACTGCGTTTAGAGTACCATGCGCTTCGGGTTTTCGAGTTGCGCCTTGAGGGTCTTGAGGAACTGCGCCGCCATCGCGCCGTCGATGACGCGGTGGTCGGAGGACAGCGTCACGCGCATGATGGTGCGGACCACGACCTGGCCGTCGCGGACGACCGGCTCGGGCAGGGCCGACGCCACGGCTAGAATGGCTGCTTGCGGGGGGTTGATGATGGCCGTGAACGCCTCCACCTCCACCCCCTTCGCGCCCACGTTGGAGATGGTGAACGTCCCGGCCCCCATGTCCTCGGGCTTGAGCTTGTTCTGGCGGGCGCGCTCGCCGGCCGCCTTCGCCTCCTGGGACAGTTGGGTCAGCGTCTTCTGCTGGGCGTTCTGGATGACGGGCGTGAGCAGTCCGTCGGGTAGGGCCACGGCGATGCCGATGTTGACCGCCGACTGGCGCGTGATGCCCTTGTCGCTCACCGTCACGTTGATTTCGGGGTGGCGCACCAGGGCGTTCGTGACAGCCTTGATGACCAGGTCGTTGACGGTCAGCTTGAGTCCCTCGCCTTCGAGCAACGTGTTGACCTGCTCGCGCCAGGCCAGCGCCTCGGTCATGTCAACGGCGACCGTCATGAAGAAGTGCGGGCTGGTGGTTACGCTCTGTTGGAGCCGCTGGCCGATGACCTGCCGCATGCGGCTCCACGGCGTCAGCTCACCGGCGGCTGGCGCTGGGGCCGGCACTGGTGCAGGAGCGGCCCCGGCTGGCGTCGGGGGTGCGGCC
>CAZLBQ010000819.1:0-2005 GCA_964557745.1 uncultured Anaerolineales bacterium | reverse complement strand
AGTGGGCCGCTGGGCGTGCGAGTCGGCGTCGCCGTGCCAGGCGGCGCGGTCGCTGCGCGCTTCCTGCGTAAGGACATCGAGCGGCTGGCCGAGAAGCTGCCGCTGCTGTTTGGCGTCACGCGCCGCATGAGCGAAGCGCCCGACCTGGTGCAGGCCATCAGCGAGGCGATCAACGACAGCGCCGAGGTGGTGGACACGGCCAGCCCCGACCTGGCCCGCATTCGCCGCGAGCTGTCCGTCGCCCGCGCCCAGGTCATGGACCGCCTCAACCGCATCCTCGGCTCGACCGACGCCCGCAAGTACATGCAGGACGCCCTCGTCACCGAGCGCGATGGGCGCTATGTCATCCCTATCAAAGCCGAGTTCAAGGGGCGTATCCCCGGCCTGGTCCACGACGTGTCGGCGTCGGGCGCGACGCTGTTTGTCGAGCCGCTGGCCGTGGTGGAGGCGGGCAATCGCGTGCGGCAACTGCTGAGCGAGGAGCAGCGCGAGGTCGAGCGCATCCTGCGCGAGTTGACGGCCCACGTCGCCCGCCACGCCGACGCCCTCAACGACACCGTGATGGCCCTGGCCGAGTTGGACCTGGCGCTGGCGAAGGGCCGTTTCTCCTTCGCCACCAAGTCCATCTCCCCCGAGTTAATGCGCGTCCGCACGCGCAGCTTCGAGGACAAGCGCAAGGCGGCCCGCAAAGTGTCGGCCAACGGCGACGGCGCGGCTGAGGCGCGCCAGGAGCCGGAGTACCCGCTGGTCAACGCGCCGCGCTTCAAGTACCTGCGCGCCCGCCACCCGCTCCTGGACCCGCAGAAGGTCGTGCCCATCGACGCCTACGCCGGCGAGGACTTCCGTATCCTGCTCATCACCGGCCCGAATACAGGCGGCAAGACGGTCGCCCTCAAGACCGTCGGCTTGTTGAGCCTGATGACCCAGGCCGGGCTGCACATTCCGGCCGCCGAAGGCTCGGTCATGACGCCGTTCAGTGGCGTCTACGCCGACATCGGTGACGAGCAGAGCATCGAGCAGAGCCTGTCGACGTTCTCGTCGCACATGAGCAACATCATCGAGATTCTGCGCCAGGCCGACGCCCGCTCGCTGGTCCTGCTGGACGAGTTGGGGGCAGGCACGGACCCGGTGGAAGGCTCGGCGCTGGCCCGCGCCATCCTGGAAACGTTCCTGGAACGCCGCGTGACCATCGTCGCCACGACCCACTACTCGGAACTCAAGGCCTTCGCCTACGCCACCGACGGTGTCGCCAACGCCTCGGTCGAGTTCGACGTCAATACCCTGTCGCCGACGTACGAGTTGACCATCGGCCTGCCGGGCCGCTCCAACGCCTTCGCCATCGCCGAGCGGCTGGGCCTGTCGTTCGCCGTTCTCCAGCGCGCCCGCCAGTGGCTGACCGAGGCCGACGTGGCGATGGAGGACATGCTGGGCGACATCAAGACGGCGCGCGAGGCCGCCTTCGCCGCCCGCGCCGACGCCGAGAAGCGCCAGCGCGACATGGCCCAGGCTGAGGAGGAGCTGAAGAAGCGCCTCAACGAGGCCGAGCGGGAGCGGGTCCAGATTATCAACCGCGCCCGCGAGGACGCCGAGGCCGAACTGAGCCTGGTGCGCGAGGAGTTGCGCGACCTGCGCGCCGAGCTGCGCCGCGCCCGCAAGGAGATGGCCGCGCCCACCCAGGTCAATACGCTCATGGACCGCGTCGAGCGGCTGGCGAACGACGTCGCGCCCGAAGCGCCGCCGCCCGCCTACAACGCGCCACGCCGCGACGAGTTGACCACGGGCAGCCAGGTCCGCGTCAGCAGCCTCAACACCGTCGGCGAGGTCATCGCTGTCAACGGCGACACCGTCGAGGTCCAGGTGGGGGCGCTGCGCGTCAAGGTGCCGCTGGCGAGCCTCGAACCGCTGGCCCCCAACGCGGCCGCCCGCCCGCGTCTCGAACAGGACGTGCGGGTAACGACGGCGACCGACCTGGCCGACGTGCGGACGGAGTTGGACCTGCGCGGCG
>CAZLBQ010000818.1:0-2011 GCA_964557745.1 uncultured Anaerolineales bacterium | reverse complement strand
CCAGCCGTCGGCCAGCAGCCGCTCCACCTGCGGCAGACCCAGCCCCCCTGTCCCGCAGCCGTCAAGGGCCAAGCGGCGACGGATGCGCCAGAGGTACGCGCAGACGCTCAGCCTGTCGCCCCTCCAACTCCCGCCGCTGTACCAGGGTCGACGCCGACGCCACTTGTGTCCCCGCCGTCGCCGCCCCAGTCTGACCCGGCGCCTGAGCCGGTCCCCAGCGACCAGCTCTCCCTTTTCGGTTAACCACCCATCAGGAGGCTCCCCATGGCTCGTGTCTTCCTCTATGACGGCCGCGAGTTCCCCGACCCCGACCCCACCCTGTCGGTGGACGAGGTTCGTCAGCAGTTGAGCGTCTTCTTCCCCGAGCTGACCAACGCCGAGACCCGCGAGGAGCGGCGCGGCGAGAACACCGTCTACACCTTCAGCAAGCGCATTGGGACAAAGGGGCACTCGCCTGCCCCTGCCATTGTCCGCGTTCTCCGTTGCGTGCCCCCCACCCACCTGCGCGTCTTCGACTTGGCCGCCGAACTCCTCGACGCGGAGGGCGAGCTGGACATGGCTGCAGCGGTGCCACGGCAGCCCGAGATCCAGCTGGCCGTGACCGAGGCCGAAGCCTATGCCAAAGCGACGCAGCAAGCTCTTCGCGCGCTCCGCCGCTTGCTGACGCCATGATCGCGCGCCCGCTCCGTCTGGGCCAGTTGTTGCGACGGACCGTGATCTCCCCACGGTCCGTCGCCGACTTGCTGAACTGCCACGCCGCCGCCCTCGAGTTTCGCCTCATCGTCGAGGCCATCTTCCCCGACGAGGCGGCCGAGCTCTGGCAGACGCGACAAGCGGGGGCAACCCGCGAGGCGGCGCGGGTGGTGGCCTTTTTGCGGCGTGTCGAAACCCAGTTCTTCCCGCTCTACGACGTTGAGGAGTACGACCAGGTGGTGGCCGGCATCCCCTTCGTGCGCCTCGGCTGGTCGTATGAAGCCTTCCACGACGTGGAGCGCCGCCTGGGCGAGTTACTCCTGCTCGTCCTGTGCCAGGCGCCGGTCCATGTCCGCGTCCCCTTGCTCGACTGGGCCGCCACGCACATCCCCCCCAATGTCCTGGCCCAGGTTCCGGAGGGCGGTTTCCCGCCCGATGCCCTGCATCATCGCTTCGACGGCACCTCGTGCGTGGCCGTCGCGGAGTTCGCCGACTGGTTGTGGGGCGAGACCGGCAACGCCTTCCTGAACCTGGACGACGAGGTGGCGGTGACCGACGCGCCGTGGACGCGCGAGACGGTCGTGGACCTCGCCGCGCAGTGGCAGTGCGCTCAGGCCCTCCTCGACCGCATCGAGGCGCTGGTGGCCTGGCTGGAGGCTGACCCTCCGACCCGTTTTGCTCAGCTGGTTGAGGCCGCCCTGGGTGAAGATGCCCAGTTAACGTACCAACGCAGCCGGAGGCTGTATGAGCTTGAGATCACCGCACGAGGGCTGGTCGTCATCCCCCACGACGAGCCAGCCGCCCTCCCCCTACCAGGTGGCGCTCCCACCTGCAGCCGACATTGAACCTGACCCGCTCCAGCTACGTCTGGACTTCCATGCCGAGACGGTTCTCCTCCACGACTACGCCGAGCGCACCGTCCGCATCCGGGTCGTCTCCGCCCTGGACATCGCCCACACGCTGGCCCGCGAGCTTGATCTGACCACGGGCCTCTTACCGTCGGCCTGCTTGTGGTGGGCCAGGACGAGCAGCGGGACGAGGGTAGCCGTGTGGCGCGAGCCGCGGGTGTGGGTGGTGAGCCTGCGAGAGCAGGCAGGCGCGCCGCCTGTGCGTCTGCGCCTGCCCCTGCCGGACCTCGTCTTCGTCTGCGGTCTCTGCCAGGCGCCCTTCGTCTTTGCGGCGAAGTCGCGCCCGCGCTCGGCAACGGACCTCTTGTTTCGCTTTCCGACCTTCAATGTATTTGAAACGGGCCTTGTCTTCCCTGTGACGTAAATCCTCCCCACGAACCCGGCTAAGTTCCCCGATACGTTCCTGCACA
>CAZLBQ010000817.1:0-2019 GCA_964557745.1 uncultured Anaerolineales bacterium | reverse complement strand
GAAATAGTTGTGGTTGCGGGCGGCGGGGAAGATGGCGTCCAGCGTCGCCAGCCCAACGGCGCGGTGGTCCGGGTGGTTAATAGTGTTGAACGACGTGATGAGCGTCTGGGGGTCGGGGCAGATGACAACCTCTGGCCGCACCTGGCGGATGACGCGTACGAGGGCCTTGCGCAGCTCCAGGTCGGGGACAAGGTAGCCGTCGGGGAAGCCCATGTAGATGATGTTCCGCACGCCGAGCACCTCAGCGGCGGCTTGCTGCTCCTTGACGCGCAGCGCGACCAACTGCTCGTTAGTGATGGTGCGGTCGTCAGTCCCCTTGGAGCCGTCGCTCACAATGGCGTAAGTGACCTCGATGCCGGCGTCGGTCCAGCGGGCGACCGTTCCGCCCGCGGAGAACTCGGGGTCGTCAGGATGGGCGTGAATGACCAGGGCGCGTTGGATGGGTGGCGTGTCAGACATTCGGTTGTCCTGTGTAGCGGTTGACGAGGTCGAAGAGGTCGTCAATATCGAAGGGTTTCAGGAGGATGTCGGTGATGCCTTCGGCGAGGGCCGCCTCGGCGGCGCGCGCGTCGGCGGTAACGGCAATCATGGGCGCGACCACACGGCGCTCGCGTAATGCTCGATACAGGTGGGCTCCGACTCGGCCCGCCAACCCGGCTTCACCTCCCACAGGAGCGGGAAGGTTCATGTCCATCAGAATGAGACCGGGCGACTCTCTGTCGACCGCATCCAGCGCAGCCTCTACCGTCGGGGCTACGACGACGCGATGACCTTCCTGGGTCAGCGCCCACTCCATGAAGACGGCAATCGTCGGGTCGTCTTCGATAATCAGTATCGGTGGTACGGCCATCCGTACGATCTCCCATCTACCAGGATTGAACGACCCACTGCTCATGTCAGGCAGCCGATCGCCGGGCTATCGCGCCTGGATACCCCGTGTCTCAATCAATCGCAACGGTACGCGTAAGGTGGGCAGTTGTCAAGTTCAAGCCTGGTGGCTTCGTGACGCCATGTCTTAGGCCAGTACAGCAACTTCGGGGCCAGCGCGGCGGGCGCGGCGTCTCGCTACGCGTTGGGAGTTGGCGCCACCAGGATCGTCGTGCCTTCGACGCGCAGGGGATACGTGCGGATGGGGCGCGTCGCCGGCAGGGTGACGACGGCGCCTGTCTTGACGTTGAAACGCGCGCCGTGGCGCGGACACTCGATCTGGTCTTCGTCCAGTTCGCCCTGGTCCAGCGGCCCGCCGTCGTGGGTACACTCGTCGTCGATGGCGTAAAAGCCTTCGTCTTCGACGTGGCAGATGGCGATGGGGAAGCCAATCAAGTCGACATAACGAACCTGACCGGGCGGAATATCAGTGGTCTGCGCTACTGGGATGAAGTCGGTCATCGTCCCTCACTCAACACAAGGCTCACCGCCGAGGACACAGAGGGCGCGGAGAGGAATCCATGGATTCTCTCTGCGACCTCTGCGCTCTCTGCGGTGAGGTAGGCTAGCTAAACTGTCTCACGTCTTACCCGACCGAGCCGACCATCTCCATCTGGATCAAGCGGTTCAGCTCGACGGCGTACTCCATCGGCAGTTCCTTGGTGAACGGCTCCATGAAGCCCAGCACGATGGTTGACATCGCCTCATTCTCGCTCAGGCCGCGGCTCTGGAGGTAGAACAACTGGTCCTCACCAATCTTGCCGACGGTCGCCTCGTGGGACATGAGGCAATGCTCCTCCTCGATCTCGATGTACGGAATCGTGTCGGAGCGGCTCTGCGGGTCGAGGATGAGGGCGTCGCACCGCACGTTCATCTTGCTGTGGTCCGCGCCCTTCTGGACCTTCGCCAGCCCGCGATACGTCGTGCGCCCGCCGCCCTTGCTGATGGACTTGCTCAGGATGGTCGAGGTCGTCTCCGGCGCGACGTGGACCATCTTGGCGCCCGCGTCCTGGTGCTGGCCGGGGCCGGCGTAGGCCACCGACAGCGTCTCGCCCTTCGCCTTGCGACCCATCAGGTACACCGCCGGGTACT
>CAZLBQ010000816.1:0-2022 GCA_964557745.1 uncultured Anaerolineales bacterium | reverse complement strand
CTGGACCGGGAGTTGCGCCATCTGGGCCACACGGTCACGATCGTCGCCCCGTCGTCGTCCGGTGAAGATGGCCTAGCGGGTAACCTGGTCAAAGTCAGCGGCGCCGTGTGGCCGGTGCCCTTCAACGGGTCGTTAGCGCGCATCTCACTCTCGCCCCGCGTCTATCAGCGGGTCAAGGGGATCCTGACGGACGGCCAATTCGACATCGTCCACGTCCACGAGCCGACGGTGCCGGTCCTGCCGCTGGCGATGCTGCGCCACTCACGGGCCGTGAACATCGGTACCTTCCACGCCTACCGCGAGGAAGTCCACCTCGGCTACGAGTACGGCAAAGCCCTCCTCGACCCCTTCCTCGACCGTCTCGACGGCCGCATCGCCGTCTCCACCGCCGCCCGCGACTACATCCAGCAGTACTTCCCCGGCGACTACACCATCATCCCCAACGGCGTCGACGTGGCGCGCTTTGGCGGGCCCCAGGTCGAACCCCTGCCGTCCTTGCTGGATGGCAAGCTCAACATCCTGTTCGTCGGCCGCTTGGAGCAGCGTAAGGGCTTTCGCTACCTGCTGCGCGCCTATCCCTACATCAAGGCGGCCGTCCCCGAGGCGCGGCTGATTGTCGTCGGCGCGTACACCAAAGAGGACCGCGCCCCGTTCCTACGCTACGCGCGCGCCCACCGCTTACGCGACATAAAGTTTGTCGGCTTCGTGTCCCCGCGCGAGTTGCCGCGCTACTACAAGTCGGCGCACGTCTTTGTCGCCCCGTCGACAGGCTTTGAGAGCTTTGGCATCATCTTGCTCGAGGCAATGGCGGCGGGCGCGCCTGTCGTGGCGTCGAGCATCGCGGGCTATCGGGCGGTGGTTCAGCACGAGGGGGATGGCTGGCTCGTGCCGCCCGCCGACGAGAGGGCCATCGCCGAGGCCGTGATCCGGCTGCTGGGCGACGCGGCGCTGCGCGAGCGCCTCAGGATGGCCGGGCGCGCGAAGGCGGCGCTGTACGACTGGCCGCGCGTGGCGCGTCAGGTCGAGGCCTACTACCAGACCCAGCTCGCCCAGCCTGCCGCTTTGCTGCCCGCCCACGCCGACACCTCACTCCGCGTCCTGGCGTCGCGCGTCGCCAACTGGTTCGACCCGCGGTGAGGCTATGACGACCCACGACCCCCTCGACATCGGCATCATTATCCGCAACGGCGTCATCTTTGACCCCAAGAATTGGCAGGGAGGCGTCGTGGCGGCCGACCGTCTGCTGGAGGATGTGGCGCGCCTGTTCACCCTGTTGGATGAGCGCCGGTTGGACTACGTGCTGGTGGGGGGCATCGCCATGCTGCGCTACGTCCAGGGCCGCAATACCCAGGACATCGACCTGATCATGTCCTTGCCCGCGCTGCGTGCGCTGCCGGAAGTGGCGATTACCAGCCAGGACGCCAACTTCGCGCGCGGACGCTTCGACCAGTTGCAGATCGACTTCTTGCTGACCCGCAACCGCCTGTTCGAGGCCGTGCGGCGCTACGCGACCTACCAGGAGTTCGGCGGTCGCACCGTCAAGTGCGCCACGGTCGAGGGCTTGCTCTTGCTCAAGTTATACGCCCTTCCGTCGCTGTACCGCCAGGACGACCTCGACCGCGTCGGTATCTACGAGAACGACATCGCCGGCCTGCTGCGGCACTATCGACCCGCCATGCCCGCCCTGTGGCAGGAACTCGCGCCCCACGTCAGCGCCTCGGACCTGGCCGCGCTCCAGGACATCGTGGCCGACATTCAGCGGCGCAGCGCCCGCTTTGGCCGCGAGTTTGGCGCCGGCGGCGACGAGGAGAACGCATGCTAACCGATTTTGCCCGTCGCTGGTCGGCCGGGATTTTGACCCCCATCGCGCGGGGCCTCTCGGCGGTCGGCCTCACGCCCAACGTCCTCACCGTCGTCGGCTTCCTGTTCAACGTCTTTGTGGCTTGGATCCTGTCGCGCGGGCCGGAGCTGTGGCTGCTGGGGGCGGTCCTACTCATCCTGTCATCGATCTTCGACGCCTTC
>CAZLBQ010000815.1:0-2041 GCA_964557745.1 uncultured Anaerolineales bacterium | reverse complement strand
TGCGCTTCCCGTGGGAGTTGCGGGGCGTGGTGCAGGAGTACTTTACGCCGACGAGGTGAGTGCTGAGTGCCGAGTGGTGAGTGGTGAGTGCTGAGTGCTGAGTGCATTGACCGCCTCGATGCTCTCGTTGTAGACATACCTATGATTAACTCATTGCGGACCTTCTTTCGGGCGCGGGCGCCGGAGACGCCGAGTCTGTTTGACGAGGCGCTGCTGCGGCGGCTCGAACGGCTGGCCTTGCAGCCCGACCGCTCGCTGCGGGGCGGCATCGTCGGGGCGCACCGCTCGCGGCGGCGCACGCCCGCGCCCGAGCTGGCCGACCACCGCGCCTACGTGCCCGGCGACGACCTGCGCTACGTGGACTGGCACGCCTACGCCCGCCACGACCATCTCTTCGTCAAGCTGGGCGAGGCGCCCCAGGATGTGCCGGTGCACTTGCTCCTGGACCACAGCGGCAGCATGGGCTGGGGGCAGCCGCCGAAGCTCCACGCGGCGCTACGGCTGGCGGCGGCTATTGGCTACATCGCCCTGGCCCACGCTGACCGCCTGACCGTCACGCCATTCGCCCAAACGGTCGGCGACACGTTTGGTCCGGTCCACACCAAGCCCCAGGCGCCCGCGCTACTCAAGTTCCTGGAGGGCGTGCAGCCCGTGGCGGGGGCGGCTGGGACGACGCAACTCGCCAGCGCGCTGCGCCACATGGCGAAGGCGCGTCATGGCGGCCTGCTTGTCCTCGTCTCCGACCTCATGGACGACGGCTGGGCCGAGGCGCTGCGCCCGCTGCACCCGCCGCGTTGGCAGACCCTCGTCCTGCACCTGCTGGACCCGCTGGAACTGGCCCCGGACCTGGAGGACGACCTGGACGTGGTGGATGTCGAGAGCGGCGCGCACGTGCCCATCGCGGCGACGCCGGCGACGCTGGCGCTGTACCGCGAGCGGGTTCAGAGCTGGTGTGGCGAGGCGCAGGCGACGTGCGCGCGGCTGGGCGCGACCTATGCGCGACTGCAAACCGACTGGCCCATCGAGCGGGCGGTCATTCCCTATCTCCAGCGGCGGCGGATGCTGGCGTGAGGACGAGCGGGGGACGATGGACGACAGACGATGGACGAGCCATGCCCTGGGCGCTGTCGCACTTCCAGGCTGAGGATATGCTCAAGGCGCGGCGGGCGGGACAGGCCGCCGTGACGACGTCGCTGGACTTGAACCTGACGACGACGGAGGTGGCGCTGGACGCGGCAGGGGTAGTCTTGCCCGATGGGGGCCGGGTGGCGTGGGCGGACGTGGAGGCGGTGGCGGGGGACGACGTCGGCTGCTACGTCGTCGAGGCCGACGGTGTGCGCAAGATTCACCTGTTCTCGGAGACGATGAACCGGGCCGTCAGCCTGATGCCGACGCGGCGCGCGCCGACGATGCTCGTGTCCGGCTTTCCGATGCACCGTATCAAGGACGTGGACCCGTGGGAGGACACGCGGCGCAAGATCAAGGCGGCCAACCCGCGCGGCCAGGTACTCGACACGGCGACGGGGCTGGGCTACACGGCCATCCAGGCGGCGAAGACGGCCGACCACGTCCTCACGGTCGAGATCGACCCCACGGGGCTGGAAATCTGCCGCCTCAACCCGTGGTCGCAGCCGCTGTTCACGACGCCGACCATCGAGCAGCGCGTCGGGGATAGCTTCGACGTGGTGGAAGAGAGCGCCGACGAGACGTTCACGTCTATCATCCATGACCCACCCATCATGAGCCTGGCGGGCGACCTGTACTCGACGGACATCTACCGCGAGTTCCACCGCATCCTGCGCCACAAGGGACGGCTGTTTCACTACATCGGCGACCCGGAAGGCAAGATGGGGGCGAACGTGACGCGCGGGGTGGTGCGCCGCCTACAAGACGCGGGCTTTAGCGAGGTCGTGCGGCGGCCGGAAGCCTTTGGTGTCCTGGCCTTTAAGTGAGCGGCGAGTCCAGGCGTACGCGCTGGGTGAGCTGACATAGGCCAGCCCTGGCGTTCGGGCCACGTGTGACTCTAGCTCTGAAGTATATG
>CAZLBQ010000814.1:0-2068 GCA_964557745.1 uncultured Anaerolineales bacterium | reverse complement strand
CTTCGACGGGGCGGTCGCCCGCCTCACCAACAAGGTATCCCACTTCGGCGCGTTCCTGGACTCGACCCTCGACCGTGGCTCCGAGGCAGCCATCTACCTGGGCCTGCTCTACTGGTATGTCACGACCACACCGCCCCATACCCTGGAGCCGGTCCTCATCTACATGACCATCGTCGGCTCGCTGCTCGTGAGCTACACCCGCGCCCGCGCCGAGGGCCTGGGCGTCCAGATGAAGGACGGCTGGTTCACGCGGCTGGAGCGCCTGGTGGTCCTCATTGTCGGCCTCCTGCTGGCCCGCCTGAGCGACAACGTCATGCTCTACATCCTGCTCATCCTGGCCGTCGGCACGATGGTCACGACCCTGCAGCGCATCCTGCACGCCCGCCAACGCTTGGGCGGCTAACTGCCGGTAGCGCCTCCCTGTCGCGCCTCCCTGTCGCGCCTCCCTGTCGCGCCTCCCTGTCGCGCCGACTTCAGTCGGCCGCTAACTGATGGGACGCGTCTAGAACCGGAACACCTGCAGCAGCCGCTTCTCCGTCTCTCCCTCGACGTGGGCCTCGACCTCGACATACTGCTCGATGCCTGAGCCGCGCAGCTTCTCCTTCAACAGTTCGTCCACCTGGAAGATACCCGCCGAGTTGCTCATGGTAATAGCGATCCGGATGGGCTTGGTCTCGCCCCGCTCGATGACGACCTGCTCGACTGCCGCCGCCGACAGCGAGTGGATATTGACCTGGCCCGCCTCGAACGGGATGCGCGAGCGGCCCTTGGCCATGTCCAGCGCGTCGGCGACACGCACGACGCCCGCCTCCAGCGTCATCGGCTTGCCCGCCGAGCGGTGGCCGATGATGGCGTGGAGGACCTCGGAGCGGATGATCGTCGCGGCGAACGGCGGATACAGGCCGTCGAGGAGTTCCTTGAGCTTGGGCGCAGCGATGAACAGACTGAAGTGCTCGTGCTCGATGCGGTGGATGGACATGCCCACGTCGTGCAGCAACGCCGCAAGGAGGACGACCACCTCGGCGTCGTCGCGGGTCATGGCGTAGTCGGCGACGATGTTGGGGACGGCCCCCGCGGCTACCACGTCGCGCAGCAGCCGCAGCGCGATGTTGGCGATGAGCTGGACGTGGACCGGGCCGTGGTCGCTCATTCCCAGCCGCTTGACAGCGTTCACGTTAGCCGCGTGCCACAGCGCGAACAGTTCCGGGTCGGCGTTGACGCGATCCAGGACGGCTTGCAGCCGGGTGTTGCCCTCGATGGGCACACGGATTGAGGTCAGTTCGGATACCTCCGCGTCGCCGTCTTGGGGCGGCGCGGGCACGTCGAAGTTAGGCTCGACAGCCTCATGGAGGAGGCGGCGGGTCATCTCGGTCACGGGTTATCTCCTTCGCTCGGTCGCTTACAGCCATACAAGCAAATCGGCTGCCAAATAAAGAAGCGGGTCGGCTTAGCACCGACCCGCTCGTTGTTCACCTGTCTCGTCCCTCGGCGCCGCGTCGGACAGCACGCGGTGGAAGCCGCGCAGGCCTTCCGCCAGCGCGACGCGTTCCTCCTCATTCATCTGCCTGATCAGGGCCGCCAGGCGGCTCTCCATGCGGCGATGCATATCGCGGAACAGGGTCTCGCCGTCACTCGTCAGCCGCAGCCGCACCACGCGGCGGTCGCGTTCATCCGTCTCGCGCTCCACCTGGCCCCGCTCCACCAGACCCGACACGATCTTGGTCATGGTGGGCAGCGTGACCCCTTGGCGCTCGGCCAGTTCCCCCATCGAGATCGGCCCACGCAAGTGAAGCTGGGCCAGGATGCGGTACTGGGGCATCGTGCCCGTCGCGCCCGGCACGTCGCGCATATCGTGGGCCAGGGTGCGCATCGCACGCGGGAACGTTTCCAATATGAGCCGCGCGCACTCGGCGTCGGTGACTGTCTTGACCATTCCGTGTTCTCAGGCTTTCCGGCCGACTCAGATGGCGGCGAAATACTTAGATGGGCTAATTATATGCCGGGCCGAGACCTGAGTCAAACTTTAGCCCTTCGCCCTGGTCCCGATGCGTACGTCGGCGGCAAAGGC
>CAZLBQ010000812.1:0-2089 GCA_964557745.1 uncultured Anaerolineales bacterium | reverse complement strand
CACCCCGCTCCGCCGTCCGATTTCACGCCAGGACTTCAGACACTGCTCATACCCCGTTTGAGACAGCGTGAATATCCCCTCGGGCCAATAAGTATCGGCCAGGTTGTGGCGAATCAAGACCTCGTCATAGGCATCCCCCACCGCGTGGCTGATGGACCGGGCCTGTTCCTGGTAGCGCCGCGCAGGCTGGCCTCGTGCTGCTCAACGTAAGTCAGGTAATAGTCGCTATGGCGGTTGTGGCTGTCCTGCTCGGCCAGATCCACGACGCGCTCGCCCGCGAACTGGCGCACCACATCGTGCATGGCATAGCGATGCGCCGCGTCATCCCAGTGGAGCAACGAATTCGCCACCAGCGCCGCGAGGACGACGGCTGCCTGTCCTGGTTGGCCCACCACCCACCCGGCGGCCCCGACCGTGAACCCTCCCTGGAAGACCGAACAGCGGGCCAGGGCGCGCAGCTCGGTCTGGCTCAACAGCCGCCACGACGTTTCGAACACCGCCCGCAGACTGTGGTGGCGGGTGGGCAGGTCATGGCGCCCGCTTGGTGATCTTCGAGCATAGCGGCCATTCGCCCCAGGTCGAGGAGAGCGAGGCGTATCTGCGCGCGGTGCGCGAGTTTGTGACGGCGAAGCATTGATGGTCGGGGTTGGCAGAGGTACGACATGATTCTAGTAGTTCGTCCGAGTTAATTTGCGGGTTCAATGACCGGGTACAACCGCTTGAGCTTGGTACGGGCGTCAGCGGTGGTGAACTGCCAAGTGACGGTGGCCAGGTGCGTGTTGCGCTCGGCTTGCCACGCCGCCACCTCATGCCGTAAGGTCGGTTGGTCGGGGATGCGTCGGTTGAGACACTGTCGGGCTAACACGCTCAGTTCGATCTCGGCCATATTGAGCCAACTGCCCCGCTTGGGCGTGTAGTGGATCTCCAGGCGGTCCCAAATGCGCTTGGCCTCGGCAGGCTCAAAGGTGGCATACAGCGCCGCTGCCGTGTGGGTACTGAGATTGTCCAGCACGACCACGATACGCTCGGCGTGTGGAAAGTGGACATCCACCAGGTTCTGCATGCAGTGGGCCCAGTCGACGGAGGTGCGCCGATCCGTCACCTCAACATGCCGCCAGTTCTGAAGTGGCGCAAAGAACATGAACAAGTTACTGACACCGTTGCGGACGTACTCACTATCGTAGCGGGTCGGCTGATCGGGCGCCATCGGGAGCGGCGGCTGGACCTCGCCCACTTGCTGTTTGTTAGTCTCATCGAAACAGACCAAGGGCCGCTTCGCATCCAACGGTCGGGCGTAGACATCCAGGACATCCTCCATCGCCGCGACGAACGCAGCATTGGCCTGGGGCGGGATCTTCCATTCTTGCTTCAGCCACGGCTTAAGTTCGTTTTTTTCAAGGTCAGTCGTACCGTGTCGCGCGCAATGGAGTCCACGACCTTGAGTTCCACGAGCCGATCCGCCAGCAGGGATAGGGTCCAGTGGTCGCGCCCTTCGGGCGGCGTGCTACAGGCGATGGCGACCAGTTGTGCTTCTTGGGCGCCGTCCAGCTTCCGACGTGAGATACCCGACTTCTTACGATGGATGGCGGCGTCAAGACCATTCGTCACGCAGGCCCGACGGACGCGCTGCACTGTCTGCACGCTGACCTCACACGCCTCCGCGATGGCCTCATCGGCCCAAGCGGGTCCGTGCGCGCCATGGTCAGCCTTCAACAGGATGCGGGCATGGGCCTGATCACGCGCCGAGGCCTGGCCTTTCCGAATGAGGCTATCCAGTTGGTTGCGTTCGTCACTCGTCAGACGCACCACATACTTCTTGTGCACGGCTTGGCTCCTGGGTCCTGGTTTGGTTGTCCCAGAAGCTTAGCTCACTCGGCGCTTTTTGCCAAATCAACTCGGACGGACTACTAAAATTGTAGGATGGCACTGTTAGAGTCAACGGGGAAGTCATCGCCTCTAGCGCTAGACGCAGCGAGTACGCGATGTAGTCCTTACAACTGTTATCATAGAGACAGGACATTAAGTGCGTCGTCCACGCTTGAGATAGGGATTCCAGCCGTCATTGAGACCATCACTGAGGAGATTGACC
>CAZLBQ010000811.1:0-2093 GCA_964557745.1 uncultured Anaerolineales bacterium | reverse complement strand
AACGTGAGGGTCGGTGTACCGTCACCCACAATTCCCGTCAACGGGAATGTGTCGCGCCTTGCATGGGGTATCCGTGACTGCATGGGGTATCCCGGCGTGCCCGGCTGTCTGTTACGCCTCTGTTCTGAGGCCGCGCTGGTCTCCGCCGGTCTTGCGCCGGAATTCGCCCCCGACTCTTTTTTGGGACTCTGAGAACTCCAGAAATACCCCTGTTTCCTGCTCTTGAGTACACTGATTCGCGCCCCCCCACCCCGCCGTGGCATACTTCATACTTCGAATCTACAGCGGCCACCGTACTCGACAAGGAGAGCTACTCATGTCCGACAATAAGAACGACCAGGTGGTCATCGCCCTTTTTGACAACGATGAGTTCGCCAACTATGGCATTAGCCATCTCAAGGAGTGGGATCGCGCGAATGCCGACATCAAACTGGGCGTTATTGGGAAGATCAGCAAGGAAGGTGACAAGGTCAAGACCCACGTCGCGCACAAGACTGGGAAGGGAGCCAAGGTCGGTGCCGTCCTCGGCATCATCGCCGCCGTCCTATCTGGCGGGGCTACCCTGGTTGCCGGCACTGTCGCTGGTGGCGTGCTCGGCGGGGTGACCGGCTCCTTCTTCAAGAAGTCGCTGAACCTCACAAAGGAAGAGATCGAGGCCCTGGGTCAAGGTCTCGACCGCGGGAAGGTGGCCGTCGTCGTGACGTGCGACGACAACGAAGTGGCCCCTCTCAGCCAGGAGCTGACGCAGCTGGGCGGCGACGTGAAGGGGTACGCGGTGCCGACGGAGGCCCTGACCGAAGCCGCGGCGGCGATGCCTGCCGTCGCCGACGAGACTGCGGCCGACGCAATCGCCGCGACGCCAGAGCCAGACGATCAGCCCCAGTCTCCCGATGTAGGGCCAGTGTAAGAGCGGCTGATGACCCCGCTCGCTCCAAAAGACGCGCGGCCCCATGGTAATCAATCCATGGGGCCGCGCGGTTTTCTGCGCTTCGCCCTGCCCAAGGCTGGATTATCGGGCCTTGTACCAACCCGTTCCTCAAGACGCGGCGGGGGGGGCCGGCGCATCTGTAGCCGGTGTATTCGCGGCGGGGACGGCCGCGGCGGGGGCGGCCGGCTGCACGGCGGCCGTCGGGTCGATCTTCTCGTAACCCGGTATGCCGCGCCGATTGGCCGCAATCTGGGCCCACTTCATAACATCCAGCAGCACGCCGAGGCCAATCCACATCCAGTCCCAGCCCTGGATGCCGGTTGGGCTCCACACGAGCAGGTACATGATGGTCGTGTAGGGCAGGAAGATGATACCCAGCAGCGGCAGGAACCAGTTGCCCTGCCAGACCAGGTTCCAGCGGCTGCTGAAGATCCAGGCCAGGAGTAGCACGACGCGCGGCAGGAAGGCCGCACCGAAAGCCAGTACACAGCCGAATAACAGGGGCATAGCGAACCTCCTTGACCATGATGTAGGGACGGTTGATGAAGTCGCGCCTTTAGGATGTTGGCAGTATACCACACCCGCTCTGCGGGTTTCACCTTGGGATTAGTTTAGACAACGTCGTGGGACAGCTGGTCGACAGCAACCGTCGCCGCCAGGATGAGCGGGTCGTTATAGCCGGGCTCGATCTGCACGCCATAGGTATCGGCGATGCGGAACCACTTCTTGGACACCTCGGCGACCTTGTTGCGCCCCTCGTAGAACTCGTACTCGTGGTCGAGGAAGTTGCCCTTGATGTCGAGGGACTTACCGTCGGGCGTCTCGAGGACCAGGTGGTCGCGGACGATATTGACTAGGTCCTTGCGGACCAGAGCCTCGCCCTCCGGCATACTCAGCTTCACCTGCTGGCGAATGTCCACGGCTTTGCCCTTGAGCGCGGCCACTTCCTTGCCCTGCATATCTTCGATGGAGAGGGTGTCGCGTACCCGCATCATTTTGCCGTTGACTTTGTAGGCGCGTTCGCCCTGCTCGTTCTCAATCCAGAAGTCATCGCCGAAGGACGCCAGCTTCTCGCGCATCTTGTAGCGGGTTGTCTCGCCCCGTCGGCTGAACTCCTGTCGGTTGTCTCGTCGCTGCTCGCCTCGTCGCATGATCGTGTTCTCCT
>CAZLBQ010000810.1:0-2099 GCA_964557745.1 uncultured Anaerolineales bacterium | reverse complement strand
AAGACGACCATCGCCCCCACCGAGTTGGAGCCCTGGGTGTTGGAGATGTCGTAGCACTCGATGCGGTTGGGCGGGTCGGACAGGCTGAGGGCTTCCTGAAGTTCGGCCAATGCCGTGACCTGCTTGCCCTGGTCTGCCTGCCACTGGGCCTTGAGCACGGTCAGCGTCTCCGTGGCCTGGTCGGCGGCCATACGCACGAGGTTGCCGTTCTGGCCGTTCTCCGGCACGCGAATCGTCACCTTGTCGCCGCGCCGCGATTTGAGCCAGGACTCGATAATCGTCGCCTCGACGACCTGCTCCTGGGTGAGGATGATGGGCGGAACGTAGGGGACATCCTCGTAGAATTGGGTGATGAACTGGGACAGGACTTCGGGGTTGACCTCGTTCTCCGCGCCTTCGAGGACGAAGTACTCGCGGCCGACGAGCTGGCCGCCGCGAATGAAGAAGACCTGGACCAGGGCGCTGCCGTTGTCCCGCGCCAGGGCGATGACGTCCTGGTCGACCAACTCAGACACACCGATTTTCTGCCGCTCGACGATCTTCTGCAAGGCGAGAATCTGGTCGCGGAAGCGCGCGGCCCGCTCGAACTCCAGCGCCTCGGCGGCGGCCTCCATCTGACGACGCATGTCGAGCAGAATGTCCTCGGACTTACCCTCCAGGAAGCGGCACAGGCGGTCGATCATGGCGCGGTACTGGGCCTTGTTGACGGCGCCGATGCACGGCGCGAGGCACAGCCCGATGTCGTGGTACAGGCAGGCGCGGGGGTCCTTACCGGTGATGACGCGGGTGCAGGTCAAGTAGGGGAAGACCTTGCGCAGCGTATCGAGGGTCTGGTAGACGGCCCAGGCCGCCGTGTATGGCCCGTAGTAGCGCGCGCCGTCCTGCTCGATGCGCCGCGTCAGCTTGACGGTGGGGTAATCCTCGTTCCAGGTGACTTTGATGTAGGGGTAGCGCTTGTCGTCCTTGAGGCGCACGTTGTAGCGGGGCTTGTACTGCTTGATGAGGGTCGCCTCGTGGATGAGGGCTTCTAACTCCGTCTCGCGCTCGATCCACTCCAGGTCCGCCACATTCTGCACCAGCAGGCGCGTCTTGGGGTCGTGGTCGGCGCCGGCCTGGAAGTACGAGCGCACGCGGTTGCGGAGGTTGACGGCCTTGCCGACGTAGATGACTTTGCCGGCGGCGTCGCGGTACAGGTAGTTGCCGGGCGTCGTCGGCAGTTGCTTGAGTTTCTCGGCGATCTCAGGCCGAACTTCGTTGGTCATGGTGACTCATCGGCTAGGGAGACGCGGCGATAGATGTCGGCGAGGCGCAACGAGCCGCCTACCGAGGTCAGCGACAGCGCGTCCTCTGGCTGGGTATACTCGGTCAGGAGCCACTCATGCTCGGTGCGCCGCGCATAGTGCTGCACGAGCCACTTGCCCTGGTGGACAAAGACGAGGTCGCGCAGCGAGGGCAGGGAGCGGTAGACGTCGGCCTTCTCGCCGCGATCATAGTCCTCGGTCGACTTGGAGAGGACTTCGATGATGACGACCGGGTTGAGGAGAGTGTCAAGCTGGTCGTCCTCGAACTCAAGCGGGTCACAGGCGACGATCACGTCGGGATAGGTGTAGCGCCGCTGTTGGACGCGGACGCGCATGTCGGTGGCAAAGACTTCACACGGCGAGTCGTCCAGGGCTTCGTCGAGGCGGCGGGAGATATTGAGCGTGATACGGTTGTGGACACGCGAGCCGCCCGCCATGACGAAGATTTCGCCGTCGACGTACTCGCTGCGGGTCTCGGCCTGGCGTTCCAGGGCCAGGTACTCTTCCGGCGTGTACCGCGTCTTGGCTTGCGCCGCCATGGGCTGCTCTCCCAGCGGACCGACAACTCACATAACAACGGTGAAAGTTTAGCCCAGCCCTGGGAGACTGTCAAACAGCGGAACAAATGTTTGGTTTAGAGCTTTAGGTAATGGGCAGCTTTGAGCAACAAGACGCAACTGGGGCCGTGGGTGATCTCGCTGTCCATCACCTTCTGGACGGCCTCGGCCAGGGGCAGCTTCATCGTCTTGATAGTCTCCGTCCCCTCGCGCTCGGTCTCGGTGAACGTCACGCCGCGCG
>CAZLBQ010000809.1:0-2100 GCA_964557745.1 uncultured Anaerolineales bacterium | reverse complement strand
TTGCAAGACTGTGCTACAATGGAGCTAGTGAAAAGAGCGCCCCCGGCGGTGTTGGAAGCACCCCGGGGGCTGGGCAAGAGGCCGGTGGAGGGCCTAACGCCATGACAACTATAGTCCCGTCTCTCGCCGACCGCAACCGCGCCGAGGCCGCCGTCAACTTGGCCGCCCGGCACTTGAGCGAGCGCGACGCCAAGCATGTCAAGGCCCGCCAGGCGGGCGGGCTGCTAGTCTGGCACGTGGAAAGCCAGACAGAGCCGGGTAAGTGGCACGTCGTCACCCGGGAGGCGGACGGCTGGCCCGCTGACACGTGCGATTGCCCCGATCACCTTTGGAGGCACCAACGCTGCAAGCACCAACGAGTGATCGACCTGCTGGCCCCGGTGCCCGCGCCGGTGCCCCTGGGCATCACCGCTGACTCCGTGGCCGTCGCCGCCTGCCGCGCCCGCCGCGTCGAATGGGAGGAGGAAATCTAAGATGACCGCCCCCACGACCACGACCACCAACGGCACGACCGCCCCCACCGGGGCGGCCGCGCCGACTTTTGCCGAGGCCCCCGCCAGTGCTACACTCCGCACTATCAGCCCGTCAGGCTATGACATCATGTGGACCGTTCGGGCTGATAGCGTCAAGGGCCTGACGGAGCGCGTCGCCTTCCTCGCCGAATGGCTGGGCAAGCAAGGATACACGCCGACCCCGGCCAGGCCCGCCACCGGTGCCCCGTCGACGGCTGGCCAGGGCAACGGCCAGGCCCAGGGCGGGGCGCCGACCTGCCCAACGCATGGCCAGGCCATGAAGCAGGGCCGCCGCGGCTGGTATTGCCCCGTGAAGATTGCCGACGATGACGGGACCGGCCGCCCGGTGTACTGCAAGCAGCAATTTAACAGCAAGTAAAAGCATCGTGGGCACGTCGAAGTTGACGTGCCCACGATGTGAAGATCGCAAATTAACCGAAGACCCGCCAGCTGAGGACCTCCCGATTTTGTTAGACCCCCTCGGGAAGGTGCGCCGCTGTTCAAGCAGAACAGGGAATGACCTGAGCTTTACTCAGCGCTGGCTCCTCCGGTGGGGGTGCTAACAGGATTTTGCCTAGGATCTCTCCCAAGGCACACCTCCTGTGGCCACAGACCACGACAGGCTGCGTAACGAATTCACACAGCTCTCCGAGAGCATAGCACACGTGTCCTATATATGCAAGTTAGGAGCACCGCCCATGACCAACGCCCTCGCCCTGCCCAGCTCGCCGGATCCTGCAGCATGGGAGCGAGCCGCCCGCGATTGGCTGGAGGCCCGCCGATCCGAACGCACCCGGGCCGCCTACGCGACGGCCTGGGCCGCGTTCCTGGCTTTCGCCGGCGTGGCGCCCTGGGCCGTGACCCGCGCCCATGTGATCGCCTGGCGTGACCACCTGGAGGGCAAGGGCGAGGGCAAGGCGAAAGCGCCCGCCACCGTCGCCCAGCGCCTCGCCGCCCTCAGCTCTTTTTACCGGTATGCCCGGCATGAGGGGCTGATAGAACGCAACCCGGCGGAGGGCGTAGAGCGGCCGCCCGTCAGGGCATACGACAAGGCGGAGGCCATGACAGAGGCCCAGGCCCGCGCCGTGCTCCGCCTGACGTCCAACACACCCCGCGGCCGGCGTGACCGCGCCTTGCTCGCCCTGGCCCTGACAACCGGCCTCCGACGGGCGGAGCTGCTGGGCCTGCGACGGTGCGACGTGCTGGAGTCGCCGCGCCCGGCGATCCGCTACACGCCAAAGGGCGGGGCAGAGGAAACACGCCGCCTGCCAGGGACGGCGTGGCAGGCCCTCCGCCTTTACCTGGAGGACCTGGGCGACGTCGCCGACGATGCGCCGATCTTTCCCCTATCCGCCCAGGGCCTCCGCTACATCGTGCGCCGCTACACCCTCGCCGCGACAGGCCACGCCTACAACCCCCACGAGCTGCGGCACACCGCCGCGAACATCCTACACGAACGCACCGGCGACGGCCGCGCCGTCCAGGAGCTGCTAGGGCACGCCAGGCGGAGCACGACAGACATTTACTTGCACAAGATGGCCGACCGCCGCGACGCCCTGGGCGACGTGATAGGCGACGCCTTGGGCCT
>CAZLBQ010000808.1:0-2105 GCA_964557745.1 uncultured Anaerolineales bacterium | reverse complement strand
GTCGGGCCGCAGAGCGCGGGCGCGGACCCTGGCCCGGTTTGCTACGGCCGGGGTGGGACCGAGCCGACAGGGACGGACGCCAACCTCGTCCTGGGGCGGCTCAACCCGCACAACTTCCTCGGCGGCGAGATGACGCTGGACGTGGCGGGCGCGCGGCAGGCCATCGAGACGCGCTGCGCCCGACCCCTGGGCGTGGACGTCGTCACGGCGGCGCACGCCATCATCGAGATCGCCAACGCCGCGATGGTCACGGCGCTGCGCCTGGTGTCGGTCCAGCGCGGCTACGACCCGCGCGACTTCGTCCTCATCGGCTTCGGCGGCGCGGGCCCGGCCCACGCCAACCGCCTGGCCGCCGAGTTGGAGGTTCCGACGACGCTCATCCCCATGAGTCCGGGCATCTTCTCGGCGCTCGGCCTCCTCGTCACCGACCTCAAGCACGACTACTCGACGACGCTCATCCAGCGCACCGACCGCCTGGACGGCGCGGCCATCGAGGCGGCGTACCAGGCCATGACCGACGCCGGGCGGGCGATGCTCGAACGCGAGGGCGTCGCCGCTGAGATGATGGCCTTCGTCCGCCAGGTGGACATGCGCTACGTCGGTCAGAGTTTCGAGTTGACCCTGCCCCTGCCCGACGACGGCGCGCTGACGGCCACCCAACTCGCCAGCCTGGAGGGCCTCTTCCACCGCGAGCACGAGCGCGCCTATGGCCACTGCGCTCCCGACGAGCCGACCGAGTTCGTCAACCTGCGCCTGACCGCCGTGGGCCGCATCGCCAAGCCCCGCCTGCGCGAGATCGCGGCGGGGCAGGCGGAAGGCGCAGCGCTCCCGTCGCCCCCCCGTGGGAGAGGGGTTGGGGGTGAGGGGCACGCGCAGCAGGGGCGGCGGGCGGTGTACTTTGCCGAGTCGGGCAGCTACGTCGCGACGGCGGTCTACGACCGCTATCGGCTGGTCGCCGAGCAGGTCATCGTCGGCCCGGCGGTGGTCGAGGAGTTCGACTCGACGACGGTCATCCATCCGGGCTACCAGGCGCGGGTGGACAAGTATGGCAACCTAATGGTGACAGCACAGTGACCTCCGAACCCGTGTACGGCATCGCTGCCTTCAAGAACGTCATGGTCCCCACCCGCGACGGTGTGCGGCTGGCGGCGGACGTCTACCGCCCGGCCCGCGGCGGCGCGCTCGTCGCGGGGCACTGGCCGACCATCCTGTGCCGCACGTCCTACGACAAGAGCGCCCAGCGCTACGTCGACATCGCCGACTACTTCGTCCCCCACGGCTACGCCGTCGTCCTGCAAGACCTGCGCGGCCGCGGCCAGTCCGAGGGGACCGGCCAGTACTACCACGTCGTGAACGTCCACGAGGGCCGCGACGGCTATGATACCGTCGAGTGGATCGCTGCCCAGGACTGGTCGAACGGCCACGTCGGGACGGTGGGCAGTTCCCATCCGGGCCTGACTCAGACCCACATGGCCCTGTATCGCCCGCCGCACCTGACGGCCATCTGGCCCGACGTCACGCCCATCAATATGTATGACCACCAGTCGCGGCGCGGCGGCGCCATGCAGCTCCAGATGTTTGGCGCGCTGTTCGTCCACGCCCTGGACGCCCAGGAGATTCGCCACAATCCCCCGGCCCGCGCATCCATTGTGACGGCCATGGAGGGCATGCGCGAACTCGTCTTCGCCACGCCCTTCAAGCCCGGCCACACCCCGCTGGCCGTCGTGCCTAACCTCGAAGCGACCCTCATCCATTACTACACCCGTGGCGACTACGACGACTACTGGGCGCAGGAGGCCAACGACCTGCTCGCCCACTTCGAGCGCCACGCCGACATCCCCGTCATGCTCACCGGCGGCTGGTACGACCTGTTCGCCAACGCCACGCCTGAGTACTTCAACCGCCTGCGCGCCCAGAACGCGTCGCCCGTCAAACTCGTGATGGGGCCGTGGAACCACACCGCCATGCGCGGCGGGCAGTCCTTCGCCGGCGACGTCGACTTTGGCCCGGCCTCGGTCTGGGGGGCTGAGCGCTACTTCGCCGCCCAGTTGCGCTGGTACGACCGCTGGCTGAAGGGCATGAAGAACGGGGTGGATGACGATCCG
>CAZLBQ010000807.1:0-2108 GCA_964557745.1 uncultured Anaerolineales bacterium | reverse complement strand
ATAGCGGGCTATATCGCCGCGCTGGAAGAGGACGGTTTACCCGTTCCCGAAGAGCACTTTGATACGCTGGTCGTAGCCGTATGAGCAAGTTGCCGCGCGTATCAGGGCGGGAGTGCGTGAAGGCGCTGGGGCAGGTCGGCTTCTATGTGCGCCGGCGCGAAAGCAGTCACCTGATCCTACGTCGTGACGACCCTTTTGCCCAGGTCGTCGTGCCCGATCACGATGAACTTGATAAGGGAACACTGCGGAGCATCCTTCGCCAGGCAGGACTCAGCGTAAATGAGTTCTTGCAACTGCTGTAAGTTTTCCTTCTGCCCCCAGCCATCACGCTGGGGGTGATACCCCTCGACGCACACTCGCCAGGCCGACAATGCCAACATCGTCCAACGGCAACGCCGACGGGATAGCATGCCAGGTGCTGCCATGCCCATGCGACCGCGCCCCGGCGGGAAGATGACGACACGTCATGCGACCTTAAATTTTGCAAATCTTTACCCAACTGGCGTCTTCCATAAGGCCAACGGAACAAAGTTTCTGGTATAATGATGTCAAGTGGTTGCACCGGTTGACAGAAACTGGTATACTTAAGCCACGAACTGCAACGATTGTTGTAGTACAAAGCAGAGACGACGCGCATAGCTTTGGCCGGCTCGCCGCGTCGTCTCTACTGGGGACGAAGAAACCGCCTTTTGGGCGGGGCTTCGTCATATCCGACTGCCTTAAATTGTATCACATGATATGACAGGAGTCTAGACCCGATGGTCTAATTTGGCAGTCAAAATCAACTGAATTCACGAATATCGTGACCCTTTTCACACACCACCAGGAGGTAAGGTCATGGAGCATCGCGAGCCAGTTCTAAGGTTCCGTGTCACACCCAGCCTAATGGCCCGCATTGAACGCGAGGCTCAATCACGCGAGGTGAAGGTTCATGAAGTGGCGCGGCTCGCAATCGTCGAAGGCTTGCGGGTTCTGTTCGGCGACAGGACCGCGACCGACGATCCGCCCGCCCAGGCCGCATAAAGCACAAGCCGCCAGGCGAGTACCTGACGGCAAGGCGGAGAAACAACCGGGCATACGAGATGTGGCAATCGAGATTATGCCCTGTTTCTCCGCCCCCGTCAAACTCACCCGGCGGCCCCACGAAAGGACCGCCGACGATGGGGCGCTACATCCCCCCGAACTCCGCTGAAGAAGCCCGCGCCGCATACCAGGCGCTGCTTGACCCTGCCGACTGGCCGGCCGTCGAGCGTCTGTTTCTAGAGGCCGCCCAGGGCAAAATCAAGCCCGGTGACGTGCTGGCCGCCGCGACGCGTCAGATCCGGGCGAATATCGACGACGCCCCGACGGGCGACGCCCGCGCCCGGTGGACCGTCATCTGGGCGACGCTGGGCGGGCCTGAGTGCTTCTACTTCTGCGCGGCCTGCATTCACGCCGTCCACGACCGTGGGAGGGCCGCATGACCCGCGCCGATCTGTTAGCCTTCTACTTCGCCAACTTCACCGCCGGAGCTAACAGTCACGGCGTGATGAACCCGTTGGGACATTCGGACAAGTACCAGACGCACCACGAGCCGCTGACACCCGAACTGATAGCGGGGGCGTTGAATGGCGAGACACGGTATCTAAAGGGCTATGGCCGTGTTCTCCGCTCGCTGGCCGCTGTCCTCACCTCGCCTCAGGGCATGGCCCGCGCCGCCGCCATTGACGTTGACGATGGGGGCCGCGCCGCCGTCGCCCAGGTCCTGGCGACATGCGCCGACTTAGGGCTATGGGCGTTCGCCCAACTGAGCGAGGGCACCGACCACGCCGGGGGGCACGTCTGGATACCCGCCGCCGTCGATATACCCGCGCCGTCTCTCAAATCCCTGGCCGGCCGCATTCAGGCCCGCGCCCAGGTCGTCGGCGAGTGCTGGCCGTCTAAGAACCTGCTCCGCCTGCCGCTGATGCACCACCTGAGGGCACCGGGCGGCCCCCAGCGCCAGCCGCTGCTACTGCCAACGGGCGAGGTGATTGACACCAGCGACCCGTGGGCCGCCCTCGCCCGGCTCTATGACGAGTGGCGCGCCAACAGCCCCGAAGCCCTGGCCGCCGCTGACAACGCCCTCC
>CAZLBQ010000806.1:0-2111 GCA_964557745.1 uncultured Anaerolineales bacterium | reverse complement strand
GGCGGTATCCTGGCCGACATGATCGCGGGCGGTAATCCTAAGGACGCGCTACGCGCCCAGGCGGGCGGCAAACTCCGGCGTCAAATCGACGTTGACCAGCCCCGACACCCCGAAGCGGCTGAACAGCGTCCGCCGGCCCTGTGAGCCCCAGATAATCGACTTGCGGACGTGAGTACCGGCGTCGATGGCCTTGTTGGGCCACACCTTGACATCCGCCTCAATGACGGCCGATTCGCCCACACTCGTGCTATCCCCCAGCACGGCCCCTTCGTGCACAATCGTCCGACTCTTCAGATTACACGACGGACAGATGATGGCCGCAGTTACCTGCGTCCCCTCGCCAATATAACAGTTGCGCCAGATAACGCTCCGTCGCACCTTAGCGTTATTGTCCACCACCGTGAACGGCTGGATAACCGACGGCCCCTGGATAATCACGCTGCCCTTGATTTTCACCCCATGCCCCAGATAAATCGGGCCGTACAACTGAGCGTCCGGCGCAATCTCGTAATCCCCCTCGACCCAGATATCGCCGCCAATGTGCTTACCCAATTCGATGCCATTTACCTTACGCTGCAGCACATCCTCGTTGGCCTGCATATACTCAGTCAACGTCCCAACATCCGTCCAGTAATCCTCTGTCACATAGCCATAGATAGCTGCGCCGGCTTCAAGTAAGCGCGGGAAGAGGTCTTTGCTGAAATCGTACAGCGTATCCGGCGGGATCCAGTCTAGAATAGACGGCTCCAAAACGTAGATGCCCGTGTTAACCGTATCCGACATGACCTCGCCCCAACTCGGCTTCTCCTGGAAGCTGCGGATACGTCCATCGCCGTCCGTAATCACAACACCATACTCTGGCGGCTCCGGCACGGCTTTCAGGACAATGGTCGCCTGCGCGCGTCGCTCGCGATGCCAGCACAACACCTTTGTCAGATCAATATCCGTTACCGCGTCGCCGCTAATCACAACGAACGTGTCATCCAGCTGCTCTTCGGCGTTCTTGACACTTCCGGCCGTCCCCAGCGGTTGTTCCTCGACCGTGTAGGTAATATCGACACCGACATCACTACCGTCGCCCAGGTAGTCTTGGATCTGATCGGGCATATACTGCAGCGTGACCACTAAGTGCTTAAACCCATGTCGGCACAGGAGATCACGGATATGGCCGATCACCGGCTTATTCACAATTGGCACGATAGGTTTGGGACGCCCCACCGTCAGCGGGCGCAGCCGCGAGCCAGTCCCTCCCGCCATCACAACAGCCCTCATCTTACCTCCTATCCGTCGCTAACTGATCGTGTTCACCCCCACGCGATAACTGCTTCGCTAATCTTACCATACCCCCTACGGCCCTGACAAACACGCGGCGTGCAACTTGAGTCTATCGCTTCTCGTATTATCGGTGTAGAATGTGTTTGCACACTTCCTGCTATCACAGGCAGCCTTTCACACTCAGGAGAGTAGCTATGGAAGATCAGAACCAGACCCAAGGGACAACAGGCAGCAGCCAGAAGCCAGCAGACGTGCGAGGGGACCTGACCCAGGAGTTGAAGGAGTTGGCGGAGACGCTGGAGAAGGCCGTGCGCGGCGTCGCGTCGAGCCAGCGGGCGAAGGAGCTGGAGCAAGAGCTGCGGCAGGGCATCGTCACCCTGCGCCAGCAGACCGAGAGCGCCCTGCGCGACGCGAAGGTGCCGGAGGCCGCCCAGGAGTTCGGCAGCCAGGCCAAGCGCGTCGCCGGTGAGGCGACCAAGAGCAAGCCGATGCAGGACGCCTTAGGCATCATCACGCGCGGCCTGGCTGCGCTCAACCAGCGCCTCGAGCGCTACGTCGAGACAGGCGACACCGGCGCCCCGACCACGGAGGCCGGTGGGGCCGCCAGCGGCCCCATCGAGACGGCTGTGCCCCCGGAGCCACCCGCCGACGCGCCTGTCAAGCCCAGCGACCAGGTCGAGCCGCCCCCGGTTACAAGCTAACTCGTCGCCCTAGACCCGACAGGTCTCCGCGATCTGTCGGGTCTGCTCTTTCATCCGTCGAGCCGCCTCTGAGCCGCCTCTGCCGCCCATCCGTGTTACACCCCGGTGTGATACCGCACGACGCCATCCTCGCCC
>CAZLBQ010000805.1:0-2115 GCA_964557745.1 uncultured Anaerolineales bacterium | reverse complement strand
CGCCGTTGACATTCTGTTGTTGAACGCGGGCGCCTTGCCGAACACGTGTATCGCCGAGTACTACACCGGTTTCACCCTCAATAGCGCCAACACCATCCTCTCGATGGACGCCGCCGACGCGGGGATCACGGGCAACGAGCCGTTCAATTTCTACGTGACCTCGCTCGACTTCATCCGCGACTTCGACCCCTTCTCGGATCGTGCGCCTGACGCAGGGTGGATTAGCTTCAACCCGGCTCAGCAGCGCTTCGAGACCGACCAGTACTCGTACACTGTTGCACCGGGCCAGACGACCACCATCGAGGTCACTGCCAATCCTCGCGGCTTCCTCGGCGGCAACCAACCCGGTACGGCTTACGAACAGGGCGTTCTGATCCTGCACAGCGATAACGTTCCAGGCGCTCGCGACGCGGATGTTGTGAGTCTCACCTTCCCGTTCAACTTCACCGTCCAGGAGCAGACGCTGGCCTTCAGCCCTGAGCTATCCGGTTTCGTCGTCAACCGGCCCGGCAGCCTGTCGGTTCAGTTTGGCGTCGGCGACCTGTGGACCGGCGTCGACAACCGTCCTCTGCGGCCCCTCGTCTACTATGGCGTCACCCAGTTCAACCTCGGCGACCTGGGCGCCAACACCGACATCTCCGAGGCGCAACTGGAACTTACCGGCCTCGACGACACGTACATGAACCCGGCCGTGGAAGGCCGCTGGCACGTGGACATGCTCGACTCGTCGGTGGACCTCGGCCTGGGGCGGACGACGCACTACGCCATCGCCAACGCAACGGTCGACGCGCGGCTGACACCAGAGTTGACCGACGCCGACCTGGCGCCGGGCCGGCCGAATGTGTTCGTCCTGGACGCAGCGGCGCGCGCGAAGCTCCAGCAGCACATTCGCACCAGCGGGCGCGTGACCTTCCGCACGTCTGAAGACCCGCTCTACACGGCCAACGTCCAACTCTTCGCGTGGGATGGGCGCGGAGCAGGGACGAACCTCAAGCCGCCGGTGCTGCGCGTGCTGACCATTACCCGCCAGCCGTAGCGTTACCGCACAGAACGCCACAGGGCAGGTCGCGCGACCTGCCCTGTGTGTTTTATTTTGCCGAATGAATTCGGCGCTACAGTCCTGGGTTAGTGGCTGGGAACCATCTCGCCAAAGGATTCCATCTCCTCATGAGCCGGCTGGGTGTCCAGTTGGCTGACCATGTCCTCCCACGTGGGGTGGCGGCTGGGCAGATTGGCCGGGCGGATGAGCAGCAACGGCGTTGGGGTGTGGCGCAGGACCTCCATCGCCACGCTGCCAAACAGCATGTCGCGGACGGCCGTCTCCCCGTGCGTCGCCATCGCTACCAGCCCGACGTCGAGCGCCTCGGCTTCGTTCAGGATGACCGCAGGCGCGCTGCCCGTCTTGATCTCGGTGCGGACGGTCAGGCCCATCTTGCGCAGCGGGGCCGCCACGCTGACCAGGTAGCTGAGGGCCTCGTTTTCGCTCTCCAGGTAGGCGTCAGGGTGAACCGGCTCGGCCAGCACCCGCAGCAGGACGATGGTCCACTGGAGGGCGCGCGCCAGTTCGGCGGCGTAGGGCAGGACCGCCTCGGCGAAGGACGAGCCGTCGAGGGTGACGAGGAGGTGCGGGCCAGGCGCGGCCGGCTTGACCGGCGGCGGCACCATCGTCTCATCCATGCGAATCACGAGCACGGGCACCCGGCTGCCGCTCAGGACGGCCGCCGCGACCGAGCCATAAATCTTGTGCTGCGCCGTCTCCTTGCGGTGCGAGGTCATCACCACCAGGTCGGCGTGCTTGATCTCAATCTCGCGCAGGATGCCGGCGTCGGCCAGGGCAAAGGGCACGGCGGTCTCGACCGTCAGGCCCTGGGCCAGCAGCGGTTGGGCTAGCGTGTCAAGGTAGGTGCGCGCCTCACGCACCGCCCACATTTGCGAGGCCATGGGGTCGAGGCCGGGGCGATCGGGCGACCAGGCGGCGCGGACGAGGGTGAGCTTGGCGCCCGTCGCGCGCGCCAGCATGACCGCCAGGGGGAGGGCGCGCTCACTAAACAGTGTGCCGTCGAGCTGCCCTACCAGGTTAACAAGGCCACGCTCATCGAGCGCATCGCCGACCTC
>CAZLBQ010000804.1:0-2115 GCA_964557745.1 uncultured Anaerolineales bacterium | reverse complement strand
CGAGGTGCCACTAGAACTCCGGCCGGGCGTCGAGTTGCCCATCAAGAATGGGCCAGCAGCCGTTACCTTGGTGGGCCAGAACCAGCCTTCGCTGTCGCTCGGTGGGTCCTCTAAAGGGAGCCTTGAGGGACTGGAGTTCTGGTACGGGGAGGTTGACGCTCATATCGAGGTCCCAGCCGACTGGCTCCAGAACATCACCGGACAGTTTGAGGTGAGGGTGGTTCACGGTGACCGTCGAGCCGCGCTCCCCGTCAGGCTTGATGAGAGTCGTCGCGCGGTTGTGAAGCTATCGGAAGCAATTGCGAACCTGGGACTTGGTAGCGGTCTCTGGCGGCTGGTTCTGGAACTCGGACGGTCTGGCGAGGCTCGTGCTGCACAGCGCCAGCCTGACGCTCCGGAGAGTGAGGTCGCAATGATTGAGATGGCGGTAGAGGTTGGACGTACCGATTCCAGCAGTCGACGGTCTGCTCATCGCGGTCAAGCTGGAGGAACTCACGGAGCACTCCGCCGAGAGTCACCCACTGGCGTGGACTCATCGAGAAGGTGGTGTCGACAGGTTGTGCCAGCGCTGCGTGGGGAATCCGCTTCCCTCGAATGACTCGGTTGACCGGCTCTCCTAGGAGGTCGGTGGCGAACTTCTTCAGCTCTTCGTCCGCAGTCTCGGAATCGGATAGGCTCGCACTTGTCCCAAAGACCCGTATTCCCTTCTCGGCGCCGAGGCGGGTCTTCAGCTTGCGCAGGAGGAATGCGACCTCGGTAGCCTGCGCCCCGTGGTACGTGTGAATCTCATCGAGAACGATGAAGCGTAGCGAGTTGGTGGCGAACAAACCAGCGTTGCGCGGCAGCAGCAGCATGTGCTCCAGCATCGCGTAGTTGGTGATGAGTACCTTCGGCGGGTCAGCCAGCATCTCATCGCGAGTCAGCAGCCAGTTCTTCGGGATGCTCGAAGGGTTTCCCAGAGCCTCCATCAGTTTGGGGTTGTTCCAGATGCGGGCCTCTTCTTCGTCCCGCTTGGCTGTGGACTTCACTTGCCCGGTGTAGCGCCCGAAGGTGATGCCGTAGTCCTTCAGGTACCGAGCGAACAGCGGGGCAACACGGTAATAGAGCTGGTCGTTCGCCAGCGCGTTCATCGGGTAGACCAGCAGGGCACGAACGCCTGGCCGTTTGGGGTCCGGGTCCGAAAGCAGATCGTGAGCGATTGGATACAGGAAGGTCTCGGTCTTGCCGCTACCCGTACCGGTGGCAGTCAGGAAGCTCTCCTGGTCTACGATAGCGTGATGAAGCGCCTTCTCCTGGTGCAGATGCAGCGGCCGGTTGGCAGTCGGCAACAAGCCCAGCCCATCGTGCAGAAAACCTCCGGCCTTCATGAGCAGTCCAGTCAGGGGCTTGCCCTTCTCGAAGTCTGGAAGCGCCTCGACATAGGGCCCCTGGACCAACTGCTCCTGCTCAAGCAAGAGACGGAACTCCCGACCAAGCTTTGAGTACCGGCGCGAGATTGGCAGCGTGGTCGCGATGTACCGGGCGAGAACCCTTTTGAGGTCGTGGGAGAAGGAAATCGGGTTCGTTTCAGACATGCTGGACAATCGGGTCAAGTTCAACGGTCTGTACCAACTCCCACAGGAGCAGGTAGAAGGCAAACATCGCCGGGGCCACCTGGAGGTAGTAGGCGATGCAGTCGACGATGGTTCCTCCAGGGACTTCAACCTGCTTGCGCAGATTGCCGAGCACGCTATGGAAGCCGCTCAGAACCCCAGGCTGGCGATGCTCTAGGCGGCAGAACCAAGCGAGCCAAGCGCAAGCAAGTGCGATGTGCTCCATATGTTCCCACTTGAGCCGCTCGCCATGGTCCAACTGGTCATCGTGCGGCTTTCCAAGCCCAAGAAGCAGCGGCTGCCTGCGGGCGCGGAGTAGACCTGCATGCGGGCCAGGTCGTTGCTGTGCCAGGTCCCAGCCATAAGCTCGTGCTCGGCACGGGCCTCTCGGCCAGACGACAGCTCTCGGCCGGTCACAGCGACGTCCGTCGGCTCACCACTGACCACCAGCCGAACCTCAAATAGGTTGGCCATCCATTCCTCGGCGCAGGCGCTGTTCCAAGTCGGGGCCATCGACAAGGCC
>CAZLBQ010000803.1:0-2126 GCA_964557745.1 uncultured Anaerolineales bacterium | reverse complement strand
TCGGCCCCATCGCCTTGTCGGTCGGTCCTACCGTCCTCGACGACGAACGCGCCGCCCATGAGGTAGCCGAGTTGGACGCCGACGATGGTGATGACGGGGATCAGGGCGTTCTTGAGGGCGTGGGCCGTGACGACGGTCCGCTCGCGCACGCCCTTGCCGCGCGCCGTCCGAATGTAGTCCTGGCCCAGGACTTCGAGCATCGACGAGCGCGTGGTGCGCATGACTGAAGCGGCCATGGCCGCCCCCAGCGTCAAGGCCGGAAAGAACAGTTGCTTGAAGTTCTCAGCGGGGTCGACCCAGACGTCGACGTAGGCGCCGGAGTTGGGGAGCCAGCCAAAGCCCAGGGACAGGATGAGGATGATGAGCGTGCCCAGCCAGAAGTTGGGCATCGCCAGGCCGACAAGCGCCAGCAAGCGCCCGCCCAGGTCGACGGCGGAGTTGGGCTTGCGCGCCGAGAGAATCCCGACCGGGACGCCGATGACGAGGGCGAAGGCCCCGGCCAGCAGCGTCAACTCCAGGGTCAGTGGGTAGCGGCGCAGTATCTCCTGGAGGACCGGCTGGCCGGAGCGTACCGAGTAGCCGAAGTCGCCGCGCAGGACGGATGTTAGCCAGATCCAGTACTGCTCGTGGAGCGGCTTGTCGATGCCGAAGTACTGACGCAGCGCGGCGACCTGATCGGGCGTCAGTTGGAACTGCGTCCCGATCTGGGCGGCGATGATGTCGCCGGGGATGAGGTGGATTGTCAGAAAGACGACGATGGACACCCCCAGCAAGGTGGGGATGAGGGCGACCAGCCGCTCGACGAGGTAGCGAGTCATACGTGGGTCCGAGGGTGACGGGCGGAGGCTAGGAGGCGCCCCCGCCCGCCATGCTCAGGACTTACTTGTCCAGCCAGACTTCACGGAGGTATTGGATGGAGCCGTTGGGCATGGGCGTGAAGCCCTTGACGTAGGGCTGCATGACGCGGTACTCATAGCCCACGTACGTCCACTGCCACGGCGCTAGTTCGGTCAGCTTCTTCTGAATCTGGGTGTAGATCTCCTTGCGCTTCTCCGGCTCGAACGTCGTCCGCCCCTGGTCCAGCAGCTTGTCCAGGTCGGCATCCTTGACGCCGCCGTGCACCTTCTGCAGGTTGCCCGTGCTATGCCAGTAGCGGTAGAGCATCACGTCGGGGTCGGGGTTGCCGCCGTTGAGGCCGACCCAGGCATCCATGTCACCCGCCAACCAGCGGTTGACGTAGTTGCCCAGCTCCAGGTTCTCGATGTCGGCATTGACGCCGATCTTCTTGAGCTGCGCCTGGATGGACTGCGCCTCGGCGACCGCCGTCGGCGGCTCGTCGTTGGCGACCATGATCTTGAAGCTGACGTTCTGCACGCCCGCGTCGGCCAGCAGCTTCTTCGCCTTGTCCACGTCCGGCTTGTCGCAGAAGCCCTGGCCCAGCGGCAGGCTGTAGTACGGCTGGGTCAGCGGGCCGGTGAGCACGCCCTCGCCCAGCGACGCGACGTCGATGAGCTCCTGGCGGTCGACGGCGCACACGATGGCCTGGCGAACGCGCACATCGTCGAACGGCTTGCGCGAGGCGTTGAGGCCAAAGACGTGGTAGGCGATGGAGGGCGTGCGGACGGTCGTCAGACCCTGGCTGCTGGCGGCGCGGATGCCGACGCGCGGGTCGTTGATGAGCGCCCAGTCGACGTTCTTGGCGCGCAGGCCCGCCAGGATGGACGCTTCCTCAGGGATGATGCGCATCTCGATCTTGTCGATGAGAGGCTGGCCCTGGATGAAGAAGTCCTTGTTGGCGGACAGCGTCATAGTGTTGTCGGGCTGCCACTTGTCCAGCTTGAACGGCCCGGTCCCGACCACCGGCTCCTTGTTGAGGTCGTTAGCCGACGCCCACTTCTTGTTGACAATCGACGCGTTCATCGACGTCATCGAGGCTAGGATCGAGGCGTTGGGCTTCTTGAGCTTGAAGACGACGGTGTTGGGGTCGGGGGCGGTGATGGTGTCGATGTCGGTGAAGTTGGAGCGGGCAGCGGCGCCCGTCTTCTCGTCGAGGATGCGCTCGAAGGTGTACTTGACATCCTCGGAGGTCATGGTTAGCTTGATGGGCCGGTTGACGGGCACGTGCA
>CAZLBQ010000802.1:0-2128 GCA_964557745.1 uncultured Anaerolineales bacterium | reverse complement strand
CCTCCAGCCCCCCCACCGCCGATACATGCCTGCCCCCGCTCACCTTCGCTCCCCCCCAGCGCTCCTTGGGCGGTACGCCCGGCCGGGCCTCCTCCCCAGCGCCACCGGCACCGCCCGGTCCGGTGATGCAGTTCCGCGTCATCCCCGCCACAAGCCGCGACACGAGCACGCCCCCCGCCCAGTTGACGCTACCGACGCGGGTCGCGCTCCCTGCTGCGATTAACACGCGCGCCGTGTCGCTCAATGAGTTCGACTCCAACTCGGTGTATGTCACGCCGCGTGACGGCGGCCTGGCGCTGAACTGCGACAGCAACACGCCATTTAGCTTTGTCGGCGCGATGCTCGGCACCTTGACGGCCGAGGGCGGGCCGCTGCCCAGCCCCTGGCAAGCGCCCGTCACCGAGACGCCGACGTTGTACACGACCGAAGTCTGGGAAATCCACAACACGACGATGCACGCCCACCCCATCCACATCCACCAGGCGCTGTTCGAGGTTGTCAACCGTGAGAAGCGCATCGGCGGACAGCGGCGCGGCCCCGAGGCGTGGGAAACGGGCTACAAGGATACCGTCATCGCCTATCCGGGCGAGATTACGCGGGTGCGCGTGCGCTTCGACCTGCCGGGCCGCTACGTCTGGCACTGCCACCTGCTCGGCCACGAGGACAACGAGATGATGCGCCCGTTGGAGGTGCGCGCTGCGCCACTGTGGCTGCCCCTGCTCCAAAAGGGGGGACTGCTGGGGCGGTAGCCCCGGCCCCCGACCTTCCCCGCGTCGCTCCGCTCGGCTCCCCTTCCAACGAGCCGCTACCCAGCTACGGCCTGACGCGGGTAGCGGCTCGCCCCCACGCGTGGGGGAGGTCGGGGGCGAGTTGCCGTCGGCGTCAGTCCGTAGCGCGACGGCGACGAGAGGGGCGATAGTGGAGTGGAGGCATCATGCGTGGTAACACCTTCACGCCGCGTGGTGTATTCTGCCGCCCCCACGCGGCTGCGCCTCGCTATAATGGCGTAAGGTCTTACTCAATCCATTCATCCTATTCCCCCCGATGTGAAATGTCGTACTCGCTCACCCTAGACCCCGCGCACGGGGAAGGCCGCTTCGAGCAGCGAGTACGACTTTTGCTTAGGTTAGGGCAATGGCACAAGGAGAGCCAATCATGAAACGTTTAGCTTTAATCCTGTTCGTCTTGGTGTTCGGTATCGCTCTGGCGGCGTGCGGCGGCACGTCGAGCACGAGCAGCGCGCCGGCGGCGCAAGGGTCGGAAGAAGTCCTCATCGGCGTCATGGCCCCACTGACGGGCAACAACGCCGAGTATGGCCAGATCTGGAAGCGCGCCATGGACCTCGCCGTCAACGAGATCAACCAGCAGAAAGCGATTCCCGGCAAGACGCTGCGGCTGGTCATTGAGGACACCCAGTCCGACCCCAAGCAGTCGGCCACCATCGCTAAGAAGTTCGCCGACGACCCCAAGATCGTCGCCGTCATCGGTGACTTCAGCAGCTCGGCCTCGCTGGCCGCCGCGCCCATCCTCTTGTCGGCCAAGAAGGTGCAGCTCTCGCCCACGGCGTCCGACCCCAAGTTCGCGGCGTCGGGCGACTACATGTTCAGCATCGTCGGCAGCCAGCAGGGTGAAGCCCCATTCCTGGCGAACATGGCCTTGAAGGACATGGGCGGCAAGAACATCGGCGTCATGTACATCAACAACGACTGGGGCAGCGTCACCAAGGACATCTTCGTCGACTCGGTCAAGAAGGCGGGCGGCCAGGTAGCCGAGGAGATCGCCTATCTGCCCACCGACAAGGACTTCCGCGCCTCGTTGACCCGCTTGCAGGCCAAGCAGCCCGACGTGCTGTTCGTCGCCGGCTTTTACGACCAGGTGTCGCTGATGCAGAAGCAGCGCGCCGACCTGGGCTGGAACGTGCCTGTCCTGTGCCCGTCGTCGTGCTACTCGCCCCTCATGATCGAGCAGGGCGGGCAGGCCGCCGAGGGCCAGAAGCTGGCCGCCGTGTTCTTCCCCACCGACCCCAGCCCCAAGGTCCAGGCGTTCGTCAAGTCCTACAAGGACGTGGCGGGCCAGGAACCCAACCAGTTCGCCGCGCTGGCCTACGACTCGGTGTGGCTGCTGGCCT
>CAZLBQ010000801.1:0-2132 GCA_964557745.1 uncultured Anaerolineales bacterium | reverse complement strand
GGGGCCGCCGTGGGCGCGGGTTGCGGGGCGGACTGGCCGCCGCAAGCCGCCGCGAGGACGACCAGCAGCGCCAGCGCCGCATACAAGAACGGTTTTCGCATCGGTCTCTTCTCCTCGGGAGTATGGATTTGGGAGACGGCTCCGTCTCCCACCCCTCCTTGGGGGCAGGCACAATTATAGCCATACTTTTAGCTGCGCCAAAATTTGGCTATTCCTACAGTAAAAGGCGCGAGACCGATGCATCGGCCCCGCGCCCTCTCTTCGTATCCTCTTCCTACCCTTCCCACGCCTTCCTACGGCTTACCCCTCGCCATCCTTCACCAGGTGACAGGCGACGAAGTGGTTGTTACCGACGTTGCGGAACACGGGCACCTCGACATCGCACAACCCCTTCTGCGCGATCGGGCAGCGCGTGTGGAAGCGGCACCCCGATGGCGGGCGGGCCGGGCTGGGCACGTCGCCCGTCAGGATGATGCGCTCGCGCTTGGCCTCGATGGCCGGGTCGGGGATGGGCACCGCCGACAGCAGCGCCTTGGTGTACGGGTGGAGCGGGTTGCGGTACAGCGTGTCGCGGTCGGCCAACTCCACAATCCAGCCGAGGTACATCACGGCCACCCGGTCGGAGATGTGGCGCACCGCCGACAGGTCGTGGGAGATGAACAGGTAGGTCAGGCCGAACTCGCCCTGCAACTCCTCCAGGAGGTTAATAACCTGTGCCTGGATGGACACGTCGAGGGCCGAGATTGGCTCATCGCACACAATGAAGTCGGGATTGACCGCCAGCGCGCGCGCCACGCCGATGCGCTGGCGCTGGCCGCCGGAGAACTCGTGCGGGTAGCGGTTGACGAAGTACGGGTTGAGGCCGACGACTTGGAGCAGTTCCTGCACTTTCTCCTGCGCCGCCTTGCCCTTCAGGATGCCGTGGACTTCCAGCGGCTCCGCAATGATATTGCCGACCGTCATGCGCGGGTTGAGCGACGCATAGGGGTCCTGGAAGATCATCTGGACGCGGCGGCGCATCTTGCGCAGCTCCTCGCCCTTCAGCTTCACCAGGTCGGTCCCCTCGAACAAGACCTCGCCCGCCGTCGGCTTGTGCAGCTGCAGAATGGCGCGGCCCGTCGTGGACTTGCCGCAGCCCGACTCACCTACCATCCCCAGCGTCTCGCCCTTGAGGATGTCAAAGCTCAAGCCGTCGACGGCCTTGATGTCGCCGACGTGGCGCTGGAAGATGATACCCTTGGTAATCGGGAAGTACTTCTTCAGATCACGGACGCTGACGAGAACGTTACTCTTGCCATTGGTGCGCTGGGCATCCGGCGCTACGGCCTGACTGCTCATCGGTCTACTCCTCTGGTGCGATCGCAGGCGGTCGGGGCGCAAGGCCGGGCGTCCCGACGCGGGCGGGTGTTATTCACGCTTCATGTCCGGCCAGCGCCAGCAGGCCGAGAGATGCTTCGTCGTCGTCGTCGGCATGAGCGGGGGCCGCTCTTCCAGACACTTCTGAATTACGTACTTGCAGCGCGCCGCGAATGGGCAGCCCACCGGGTAGTTGACCAGGTCCGGCGGCAGCCCCTCAATCGGCTCCAGCTTCTCCTTGCGCGTCTCGTCCAGGCGCGGGATGGACTTGAGCAGGCCCAGCGTGTAGGGGTGGCGCGGCTCGGCGTACAGCTCGCCCACCGGCGCCTCCTCCACAATACGCCCGGCGTACATGACGATGACGCGGTCGGCCATGCCCGCCACCACACCCAGGTCGTGGGTAATCCAGATGACGGCCATGCCGACTTCGCGCTTGAGGCGCTTGACCAGGTCCAGAATCTGGGCTGAGATCGTCACGTCCAGCGCTGTCGTCGGCTCGTCGGCGATGAGCAGTTGCGGGTTGGCGGCTAGCATCATGGCGATCATGACGCGCTGCCGCATACCGCCCGAGAACTGGTGCGGATAGTCGTCGATGCGCCGCGCCGCCTCGGGGATGTTGACCTTCTCCAGCAGCTCAATCGCCCGCTTCTTGGCCGCCGCCTTGTCCATCTGCAGGTGCAGTTGCAGCACCTCGCTAATCTGCTGATTGATAGTCAGCACCGGGTTCAGCGAGGTCATCGGGTCCTGGAAGATCATGGCGATGCGGTTGCCGCGCA
>CAZLBQ010000800.1:0-2138 GCA_964557745.1 uncultured Anaerolineales bacterium | reverse complement strand
GCGCGCGGTCGCGCCGACGCGCTCGCGCCAGTCGTCTGGGACTTGGGCCAGGAAATCGGACAGCGCCTGCTCGGCGCGAGGGGTCCAGCGCATAGGTCTTCTCCTCGGTAAGGGCGATGGCGACAGGGAGGGCGGACCGCTGCGCCTAGCGCCCAGCCACAGTCTGGCGCGCGCCTTTCTCCTGCTCGTCGAGCATGCGGACCAGGCCGCGCATCAGGTCAGATTGGGTAATCACGCCGATCAGCCGGCCATCCTCCACCACCGGCAGCCCGCCTATCTTGTTGGAGAACATGAGGTCGGCGGCTTCCTGAATCGTCGCGTCGGGGTGGACCGTAATCGGGTCGCGGTCGATCATTTCTTCAATGGGTATCTCGGCCAGGGCTTCTTTGCGCTCGAACGGCTCGAGGCTGGACACCGGCGAGGGCATGGCTTCACGCACGTCCCCGGCCGTGACAACGCCCAACAGCGAGCCATCGTCATCCACCACCAGCAAGCGCCGGACCTGCTCCTCGTCCATCAACTGGAACGTGTCGAGGACCGAGAAGCCACGGTGAATGGTCACCGGATGACGCGTCATCCAGTCGCGAACTCGTGGGCCAGCCATAAGGCCTCCTTTGCTAGACCCCTTGCGCCAGACTACGGAACACCCATTCCAGCAAGCGCCAGCCATCGCTCGCCCGACCTGCGGTCAGGCGGTACAGCACGAGAGGCGCGCCTCGTGTCGCCCAGATGCCAGCGCGCTCGCCGTCCAGTTCAATCCGCTGCGGCTCCAGACTCGCCGCCGTCACGGAGCGAACGGTATCCAAATAGGCGGCGGCGGTCGGCGTACGCAACGCATCTGCCCAGGCCAGGTCGGGCTGCGCGGCGTGCGTATCCAGAGCGTCGTTCACATCCGCCACCAACTGCTCCATCGTGTCTAGGTCGCCCGCCTGTTGGGCGTCGGCCGCCGCCAGGAACATCGTCTCGAGGGCCAGGTTGACGTCGGCCTCCGGGTGCCGCATGTAGTCGGCCACCAGCCCGCGCCGCTCGGCCTCCTGGATGTTGGGCATCCAGGGCGTCAGGAAGTACGCGGTCGGGTCAAGCGCCTGCTGGTAGCGGCGGACCGTGTCGAAGAAGGCGACGGTAGCGGCCAGGTCGCGGGCCTGGTCCGCGTCTGGCGGCGTCGCCGCCAACCAGTCGCGGTACTCGCCTTCCAGGTCGGCCAACGGCTTGCTGTAGGCCTGGCTCGCCGCCCGCTCCAGCATCGTCAGGTCACGAACGCCGCGCCCGCGTTTCAAAGCAGCAAACAGGTCACGCAGCTTGTCGCGGCCATACGTTTCATCTAGGTATTGAACGAAGCCCGCCGCTTCCAGGTACGAGATCTCGTGCTGCTTGGTGTAGAAGTCGTTGACCAGGTCGCTGAACGGGATGTAGCGGTCCAGGGTCAGCAAGGCCGCCGCACGTGGGCGCACGGGTTCGGGCTTGAAGTGGCCGCCCGTCACCCACACCGCTAACCCCTCGCCCAGCATGGTAATCGAGTCGCCCGCCGCCCACGTCTCCTGTAAGGCGTGGGTGGCCTCGTGGGTGATCACCTGCTGGAACCGGCCGGCCGCGTAGTGGCGGTCGTGGTACGACAGCACCAGGTAGCCGGAGGCGTAGCCACCGTGCCCAATCGTGCGCGGCACGAGGTAGACCTCAATCTTGCGCGGCTGCTGGACGCCCAGCGTCGCCTCGACGTGGGCCACGCCTTCGTCGGCCTCAACCTGGAGCTGGCCCAGGTCGCGTTCGGCTGCCGAGCCGGTCATGTAGTGGAAGACGCAGCACACGCTCTCGGCGCGCGACCACTGAACGCCTTCCTCCTCCATCGACTTCTGGCCGAGCGTCACCGTCAGCTGGGCCACGTTGTTGGCCGCGTTCTCGTCGCCTAGCTGGATCGTCCCCTTGGGGTTTAACTGGACGATGAGAGTCTGGGGACCGCTCAAGCCTTGCGTGTCCCACACCCACTCTGCCGTCCCGCTGCCGGTCCCGCCCGGCGCGATACCGCCCAGGTTGACGTCGGCCAGAGGCTGGTCCTGCCCATCAGCGCGTCGATAGACGGTCGCTGCGACATTCGTCAACGGACGGGCGCTGCCGTTGTGGGCCGTGACGCGGAAGCTGAC
>CAZLBQ010000799.1:0-2149 GCA_964557745.1 uncultured Anaerolineales bacterium | reverse complement strand
CGTCATCCCCGGTATGCGCGACAACCTGATCCTCCACGCCGGCCCGCCGATTGATTGGCCGCGTATGTGCGGCCCACTGCGTGGGGCGGTGATTGGCGCGCTGCTGCTCGAGGGGCTGGCGCGGGATGAGGCGCACGCCATCGGCATGATTGAGGCGGGCGAGATCGACTTCGCGCCCTGTCATCACCACAGCGCCGTCGGCCCCATGGCGGGGGTGACGTCAGCGTCCATGGCCGTCTATAGACTAGAGAACCCAGTCCACGGCAACCGAGCATACGCCAATCTCAATGAAGGCTATGGCAAGGTCTTGCGCTATGGGGCCTACAGCGAGGACGTGCTGACCAAGTTGCGCTGGATGAATAGCGTTATGGCGCCCGTGCTCGGCGAGGCGCTGGCGGGCGGCGAGGCCCTGGACATGCGGGCGCTCATCGCCGAGGCGCTGCACATGGGCGACGAGGGCCACAATCGTAACAAGGCGGGCTCCCTCCTCTTCCTCAAGCTCCTGGCGCCGCGCGTCGCCGCCGTCGCCCGCACAGCCGACACGGCCTCCGATATCCTACGTTTCCTGGGCGACAACGCCCTGAGCGTCCTCAATCCGGTCATGGCCGCGTGCAAAGTCATGGCCGACGCGGCGCACGGCGTGGAGGGCAGCACTCTCGTGACGACGATGGCGCGCAACGGCACGGACTTTGGCATCCGCGTCAGTGGCCTGGGCGACGAGTGGTTCACCGCCCCGGCCCAGACGCCCCAGGGCCTGTACTTCGCGGGCTTCTCGGAGGCCGACGCCAACCCCGACATTGGCGACAGCACCATCACCGAGACGGCGGGCATAGGGGCGTTCGCCATGGCCGCCGCGCCCGCCATTGTGACGTTTGTCAGCGGTACGCCGCGCGACGCCCTCAACGCGACGCTCGAGATGTACGAGATCACCGTCGCTGAGAACCCCAGCTTCACCATCCCGAGTCTCGACTTTCGCGGCGCGCCCACCGGCATCGACATCCGTCAGGTCGTCGAGTTGGGTATTACGCCGCGTATCAATACCGGTATCGCCCACCGCCAACCTGGCATCGGACAGGTTGGCGCAGGCCTCGTCCGCCCGCCCCTGGCCGTGTTTGAGCAGGCGCTGCTACGCTTCGCCGACCGCTATGGCTTCGCATGACAAGGAGGCTCTCGATGTACGTGCCCTATGACCTGCGTGACGTCAAAGTCCTCGACCTGTCGCAGAATTTCAGCATGGACTCGCCGCCCTTCGCGTTCTATGAGGGGCCGACGGTCAAGTGGGTGAAGAAGCTGGCGTTCGATGGGGTGAACGCCCAGCTCATCAGCACCACCAACCACATCGCCACCCACCTCGACTCACCCATCCACTTCTACGACCCAGGGCCAGACATCGCGGGCATCCCGATTGATACCCTGTTCGGTCCGGCCTGCGTCGTCGACCTGACCCAGTTTGGCATCGGCGACTACGACATCTATGGCCCGGAGCACTTCGAAGCCTGGGAGAAGAAGACGGGCATCACCATCGAGCGCGGCGACATCCTGGTCATCCACACCGGCTATCACCACTACTACAATGAGGACTGGTACAAGGTCCACAACGACGAGAAGCCAGACCTGCCACGCGCCTTCTTGAAGCACCCCGGTCCGCAGCGCGTCTTCTGCGAGTGGGTGCTGGACCGGGGTATTCGCTGGATGGCTGTTGATGCCATCTCGACCGACCATCCTTTCAACACGAAGGTCCGCGTGGCGCGGCCGGATGTCGTGCCGGAGGTCGAGGCCAAGATTGGCATGTCCATGGACGAAGCATTCCCGTGGATGGCCGACTACCAGTGTACCCATGTCCTGTTGTTCCCGCGCGGCGTCTTCCACGCGGAGAATGTGGGCGGGCAGATTGACGAGGTACTGGACCAGCGCGTCTGGCTGGGCTGTTTCCCCTTCCGCTTCAAGGGCGGCGAAGCGGCGTTCGCACGTATCGTGGCGTTTGTCAAGGCCCAATCCTGAGGCCCTATGAAGCCCGCGCCGTTCGAGTACCACGTCCCCACTCCCCGCGCCGAGGCGCTGGCCCTCCTGGCCCGCTATGGCAGCGATGCGAAGGTTCTGGCCGGCGGACAGAGCCTGGTGCCGACGATGAACTTCCGCCTGGCGCAGC
>CAZLBQ010000798.1:0-2149 GCA_964557745.1 uncultured Anaerolineales bacterium | reverse complement strand
CAGCAATACCAGCAGGACGCCCTCATCGAGGTGCTGCACAAGGCCCAGGAGGTCTTTGGCTTCCTCGACGACGACCTCATGCTGTACATCGCCCACAACCTCAAGCTGCCCGCCAGCCTTGTCTACGGCGTCGCCACCTTCTACCACTTCTTCCAACTCAAGCCTCAGGGCGAGCACACGTGCGTCGTGTGCCTCGGCACGGCGTGTTACGTCAAAGGCGCGCGGCGCCTCCTGGAGGCGATCGAGACGGAAGCGGGCGTCAAGCCCGGCGAGACGACGCCCGACAACCAGGTGTCGCTCATGACGGCGCGCTGCTTTGGCGCGTGCGGCATCGCACCGGTGGTGGTGTTTGACGGCGTGGTGTCGGGCCGTCTGACACCGCCCCAGGTCATCGAGCACGTGAAAGGATGGCTCACCCATGAATCTGGCTGAGCTACGTGAACTCGCCGATAAGGAACTGCGTTCCCGCAAGCCTGTCAGCATCCGCTGCTGCTCGGCCACTGGGTGCCTGGCGAACCAGTCCAAGGAGGTGCTCCAATCCCTGGAAGCCTCTGTCGAGGCCATGGGGCTGGGCGACCACGTGGACGTGTGCGCGGTGGGCTGCATGGGCCTATGTGGGGAAGGCACGCTCGTGCGCGTGGAAACTGAGCACGGCCCGACGCTGTACGGCCACGTGGATGTCGAAGACGCCCTGTCGATTGTGACGGCGATGGAGGACGGCGAGGCCCACGCCGAGCGCATTGACCTCAACAGCCCCTTCTTCACTCACCAGCTACCCATCGTGCGCGAGAACGCCGGCCGCGTCGAGCCGGAGCGCATCGAGTCGTACATCGCCCTGGGCGGCTATGAGGCCCTGTATCGCGTCCTGCACGAGATGACGCCCGCCGAGGTGGTGGACGAGATCGCCCGCAGCGGGCTGCGGGGCCGCGGCGGCGCGGGCTACCCAACCGGCCTCAAGTGGTCGCTGGTGGCCAAGTCCGCCGGCCCCCGTAAGTTCATCATCTGCAACGCCGACGAGGGCGACCCCGGTGCGTTCATGGACCGCGACGTGCTGGAGAGCGACCCGCATCGCGTCCTGGAAGGCATGGCCATCGCGGGCTACGCCGTGGGCGCCAACCAGGGTTACATCTACGTCCGCGGCGAGTACCCGCTGGCCATCAGCCGCTTGCAGACGGCGCTGCGCCACGCGCGACGCCACGGCTTGCTGGGGACGCAGATTTTCGAGTCGAACTTCGACTTTCGCATCGACATTCGCATCGGCGCGGGGGCCTTTGTGTGCGGCGAGGAGACAGCCCTCATGGCGTCCATCGAGGGGCGGCGCGGCACACCCCGCACCCGCCCGCCGTACCCCGCCGAGCACGGTTTGTGGGGCTGCCCCACCATCATCAACAACGTCGAGACCTTCGCCAACATTGCCCCGATTATCAACCGCGGCGCGGATTGGTTCGCCAGCATCGGCACGGGCAAGAGCAAGGGCACCAAGGTCTTCGCCCTGGCCGGGCAGGCGCGCAACATCGGCCTCATCGAAGTCCCGATGGGCATGAGCCTGGGCGAGATTGTCAACGACATCGGCGGCGGCTCGACCGACGGCACGCCCGTCAAGGCCGTTCAGACCGGCGGCCCCTCCGGCGGCTGTATCCCGGCCTCGGCCTTCAACACCTCCGTTGACTACGAATCCCTCGCCGCCATCGGCTCCATCATGGGCTCGGGCGGCATGATCGTCATGGACCAGTCAACGAACATGGTGGACGTGGCGCGCTTCTTCATGGACTTCTGCGCCGACGAGTCGTGCGGCAAGTGCATCCCCTGCCGCGTCGGCACGACCCAGATTCATGGGCTGCTGGTCAAGATTGGGCGCGGCGAGGCAACTATGGCCGACCTGGCGCGGCTGGAAGAGCTGTGTGAGATGGTGCGCCGCACGAGTCTCTGCGGATTAGGGCAGAACGCGCCCAACCCGGTCCTCACCACGCTGCGCTACTTCCGCGACGAGTACCTGGCCCTCATTCAGAGCCCCGACGGTCAGCCGCGGCTTGAACTGGCATAGGGGGAGCGCATGGCCGTTAAGACCTTAACCATCAACGGACAAATGGTGAGTGGGCGCGAGGGGGAAACGATCCTCGAGGCTGCCCAGGACGCCAACATCTGGATT
>CAZLBQ010000797.1:0-2158 GCA_964557745.1 uncultured Anaerolineales bacterium | reverse complement strand
CCAACATCCACGCCCGCGAACTGGCGACGCCCGAACTGGCCCTTGCCTTTGCCCGTCAGTTGCTCCAGGGCTATGGCAGCGACCCCGACGTCACCTGGCAGCTCGACACCCAGCGCACCGTCGTCGTTGTGACAGTCAATCCCGACGGCCACCGCGTCGCCGAGCAGGGCTATCTCCAGCGCAAGAATGCCAACAACACGGCGGGTGGGGTGTGCGCCACCCCACCAACGGTCTCCTCGCAGACGGGCGTCGATCTCAACCGCAACCACTCCTACTTCTGGGGCGGGGCGGGGACGAGTACGAGCGCCTGCTCACAGACCTATCGCGGTACCGCCCCGGCGTCGGAGATCGAGACCCAGGCGGTCCAGGAGTACGTGGCTGCCCTCTTCCCCACCCGCCGCGCCACGGCCACAACGACCATGCCCCTCGACACGCCCAACCTGCTCATCAGCCTACACTCGTATGGCGAGTGGGTGCTGTGGCCCTGGGGCTACCAGCGCGCACCCGCGCCAGAGGAGACGAGCCTCCAGGCCCTCGGCGCGCGCTTCGCTGCCTTCAACGGCTATGTTGCGGGCCAGAGCAGCACGACGCTCTACGACACTAGCGGTGACACCACCGACTGGGCCTACGGCCAACTCGGCGTCGCCGCCTATACCTTCGAGGTTGGGACCGACTTCTTCCAGCCGTGCAACACCCTCCAGCCCATCCTCGACGACAACCTGCCCGCCCTACGCTACGCCTCACGCGTCGCCGCCGCGCCCTACCAGCAACCCCTCGGACCAGACATCGCCAACCTCGCGTCCTCCCTTGGCGTGGTCAGCGCCGGGACGCCCGTGCCTGTCACCCTCACCGCGAGCGCACCCCAAGGCGGGACGGTCGCGGGGGTCGAGGTCAGCGTCGACAATATCGGCTGGACACCTGGCGCGGGCGTGCCCCTGTCGCCTGTGGACGGCGCGTTCAACGGCGTCACTGAGGCGGCGCAGGGAACACTCACCACGGTGGGCCTCACTCCCGGCCGCCATCTGGTGTACGCCCGCGCTCGCACGAACGACGGCCACTGGGGGCCGGTGTGGGCCTCGTGGCTGACCATCACCAACAGCGCCACCAGCCAACTGAGTGGTCGAGTACTCGGCGCGGGGGATGTCCCGCTGGTGGGCGCGCGTGTCGTTCTGGCGCCCGGCGGCGCGACAACTACCACGGGCGCGGACGGAGGCTTTAGCCTGACCGTGCCCGCTGGTCTCTACACCGTCGGCGTTAGCCTCAGCGGCTACGCGCCCCTCCAGACGACGCTGACGGCCCCACTCACGAACACGACCCTACGGCTGACGCCCGAGCCGTGTATCCTGCTCGTGGACGCCGACCCGGCGGGCGTAGCCCTGGCGTCGTGGATGAGCGCCCTGGCCGGCGGCCCTGCCTATCGCGTCTGGCGCGTGGCGGACAGCGGCAGCCCGCGTCTCAACACGCTGCGCGAGCATGGAATTGTCATCTGGGTCGGGGGGGAGAATGGCGCGCTGAGTGAGGCCCAGCAGTCGGCCTTGCAGGGCTATCTGGAGGCCGGCGGCCACCTGCTGATGAGCGGCCAGAAGCTAGGCCTGGGCCAGCCGCCGGCTCTGAAAGTTCTCCAGCCCGTCCTGTCCGCCACGACGCCGCTGGGTCCCTTCTTCACCCGCGACCTGCACTTCACCAACCCCTCGCCGGTGGCGGCGACGAGCCTGGCCGGCGCCGACTTCCTGGCCGGGCAGAGCCTCGTGCTGGGCATTGGCGGTGTCACGTACACCCAGAACCCCCTGGCGCTGTTCCCCACCCTCGGTGGCGCGACTGTCCTACGCTATGGCCCCGGCGCCCAATCCGCCGCCGTCGCCTATGCCGACGGCACGCGGCGGCTGGTCGTGTTCGGCTTTGGGCTGGAGACCGTGGGCGACGTGGCCCAGCGTCAGACCCTGCTCCACGCGACCGTCCGCTGGCTCGGCTGCCCCGGTGACTGCGCCCTGGCCGCCGACCTCAACCGTGACGGCCGCGTCGATACGTTGGATATTCAGCTTGTGGCAGGTAGTTGGCTGACGACCAGCGCCGACGCCGCCTACGTCCGCCATCACGACGTCGACGGCAGCGGCCGCGTGGATGTTGTGGACCTGGCCCAGGTTACGCGAGCGTGGGG
>CAZLBQ010000796.1:0-2165 GCA_964557745.1 uncultured Anaerolineales bacterium | reverse complement strand
TTGACAGCGCCCGCGATGTGGCCGCCCTGGTACTCGACCGGCTGGCGGATGTCCCCCAGTTGCGGGGACGTAGCGCGTGACTCGGCGGCGAGGGCGTGGGGGGCGACTTGGGGCACGCGGCCAAACGGCCACCACCAGGGGGGCATCGCGGCTCTAGCCTCCCGACGAGGCGCTGGGGGCGGGAGTGGCGAGCGCCTCGTCGATGAGGCGGACCATGCGCTCGACGGCCAGCGGATACGGGCCGGCCTCGTCCGTCCCGGCGACGATGACGCCGTCGACGGCGACGAGGGGGAAGCGCAGCCCGCGCGCCTGGGCCCCCTCGACAATCGCGGCGAAGCGCGCCCGCGTCTCCGACTGGCCTAGGTCATAGTAGCGCAAGGTGATGTGGTCGCCAAACAGGTCGGCCAGGGCAGCGGCCGTCTCCGGCCAGGCGTCGGCGGAGGAGACGCGGCTGCCGCAGCCGCTGATGAGGCACACCTCCCGCGCCGGGTCGCCGAAGACGGTGACGCGGACGGTCACGCCTCGTCCTCCGCGCGCCGCTTGACGGGAATTCGCACCGCGGCGGCGTTGCGGCGCTTCGCCACGCGCAGCGTTAGGACGCCTTCCTTGAGCGTGGCTTCGACCTCTTCGGGATCGATGTCGTCGGGAAGCTGGACCTTGCGCTCGAACGCGCCATAGCCGCGCTCCAGGCGGTGCATGCGGGTGCTATTGGCTTCGTAGGGCCGCCGCTTCTCGCCGCTGATCGTGAGGACGTTGTCCACCAAGTTGACGTCGACGGCAGTGGTGGGCACGCCGGGGACTTCGATCTGGATGAGGTAGGCGTCGGCCGTCTCGCACACGTCAAGCGGCGGCTGCCAGGCGGACCCGAGGTTGGGATTACGGTTGTACAAAGGTGAACTCCTGCGGATGTGAAACGTGTTACGTGTTGCGTGTCACAGGCGGTTGACTGTTCGTGCGCACGGGTCGGTAGACGGTTGGCACGTCGGAGCAGTCGAGCCGCGCGCCACAGCGCGGGCAGACTTCCTTGCAGTGGCGCGGCTCGAGGGGGTGGCCGCAACGGTCACAGGTGTCGGGCGGGTCTGGACGGGACATGGAGAGGCTCAGGCTGACGGAGTTCCAACGGGCGCCGGCTCTCCTTCAGGGGGCAGATGCTCTCGCTGTAGACGTTCTTGAAGCCACAGGTTGAGCAGGGTCTCAGCGGACACACCACGCTGCCGCGCCAGCTGGCGGAGGCGCTCGGCTAGGTGGCGCTCGACGCGAAAGTAGAACTCCGAGCCGGAAGGATCGAATTCAAACTCAGCCGGCTTGGTCTGGTCCCAGAACTCACCGAGATCGTGAGCATCCCAGAACTCCGCGATTTCCTCGTAGGAACTAGCTTGGGAGATCGAGGTCTTACCGTCGCTCATACTGTCTCCGCTCCCTAGGCGCCATATCGCGTGCCGACAACACCAACCCGCGTCGATCTTGCTTATAGATAAAGTATACTATCAAATAGCGACCGGCGTCAGTCTGACCCAGGGCAGCATAGACATCTTCACCTCGGCGCTGTCCCTTCTCGACGAACCGATAGAGCGGGCCATTCGCCAAGACCTCCTCGACCTCCCAGCGCATCACATTGTGCTTATCAGCCAGCTTATCCTCGACAGCTTCCAGCCACACCAGGCGAATAGGTTGCACCCCTCCCCCTACCCGCTCGGTCGACTAGACGCCGAGGTACGCGGCTCGAATCTCGTCGTTCTTGAGCAAGGAGCGGGCCTCGCCCTCCATCTTGATGCGGCCCTCGGCCATGACGTAGGCGTAGTCGCTGACGGCCATTGCCATCGCCACGTTCTGCTCGACGAGCAGGATGGTGTAGCCCTCGTTCTTGAGCCGCCGTAGCGCATCGAACAGCTCGATGGTCAGGCGCGGCGACAGGCCCAGCGACAGTTCATCGATCATCAGAATCTTTGGCTCGGCCATCAGCCCACGTCCCACGGCGACCATCTGCTGCTCGCCGCCGGAGAGGGTGCCGGCTTTCTGCGTCCGCCGCTCGTTGAGGCGCGGGAACAGGGGAAACACGCGCTCCAGGTTGCGATTGATGTGGGCGCGCGGACGGCAGGCGAACGCGCCCATCTCCAGGTTCTCCAGGACGCTCATGTCGGTGAACAACTGGCTGCCTGCGGGTA
>CAZLBQ010000795.1:0-2167 GCA_964557745.1 uncultured Anaerolineales bacterium | reverse complement strand
CGACGAGGCAAAAACCCCGCCGACCGTCATGCCGAGCGGAGCGAGGCATCTGCTCCGCCTGCATCGCCAGAGGAGACCCCTCACTCCGTTCGGGGTGACAGTCGCTGCCGACTCAGGTCGGCGTTACGCAGGTTCGCGCCGGGCGAGCATCACCGCCGTGGTCGTGAGGGCGACGACGAACCAGAACAGCGTGACCGAGGCCGGGAACTTGATGTTGACGAAGTAGTGGTCGAGGGCGCCCGCGACGAGGACACCGAAGATGGCCGCCGCGCCGCCCAGGATGACCGGCTCCAGGTCTAGGTCGCCAACCCGCAGCCCCGCCCGCACCTGCCAGAAGAACACGCCGATCACCACGGCAAACGCGGCCAGCCCAATCAGCCCCATATTCTCCGCCAGCAGCAGGTACATACTGGATACGCCGATGTAGAGGTCGATGTCGGGCGTGCCGGCGAAGCCCACGCCCAGCCAGGGGTGGCGGCCGATGAGGATCAGGGCGTCCTTGTACTCGCCCAGGCGCATCTGGGTGGAAAGGTCCTGGCCGCGCACGCCGGCGAAGAAGTTGGCGACGTAGTCCTGAGTCCAGGGCAGGAGAAGGATAGCCGCGACGGCGACCACGAGCCACACGAACAGGCGGCGGTAGCGCAGCAGGGCTAGCAGACCGGCGGCGGCTAGCAGGCCGAGCATCGAGCCGCGCGAGCGGGTGGCGAACAGGGCCAGCCCCATGACCCCGACCAGGAGCCAGGCCAGGCGGCGCGGCACGGCCGGCCGCTGGGCGAATAGGTTGGGGAGGGTCAGCGCGGCCACGACGATCAGTAGCCCGCCGTAGGCGTTGGGGTCGATGGACGTGCCGGTGGCGCGCTGGGCCAGGGCCGGATCGTTGTTGATGAAGCGCAGCACGCCCGGCCCGCTGGGGTAGTCGAAGACGCGCAGCGCCGACAACAGGCGGATCGCCAGGGCGTCGGGGATGATGTAGAGCGCGACGCCAAGCGCCGCGGCCAACCCGCCGCCGATGACCAGGGCGCGCGCCGCGCCGACGACGTCCCGCCGGGCGCGCAGGATGTTCGGCAGCAGCCAGACCAGGCTGAGCGCCAGCAGGAACTCGACAAAGCGACGCATGAGGTCGCGGGTGAGGACGCCGTTCTCGCTGCCCAGGACGAAGGCGAACACGGCTAGCCCGCCGTAGAGCAGGGCAGGCCAGGCCAGGGGCGTCGCCCGCCAGCCCTCGATACGCCGCCCGACGATCTGGACGGCCCACGCGGCCAGGACGGCGATGAAGACCAGGTTGAGGAAGGTGGGGTTGAAGCCGATGCCCAGAGGAACCGCGCCGAAGGGCAGGAGGGTCAGCACAGCCACCATCGCCCACACGCTCCACTGGAGGTGTTGGAGCAGCGTCACGCCGATGACCAGCCCGACCACGCCGGCGATGACGTACACCGGCGGGACAACGGCGACCAGCGCCCCGGCGATGACGCCGAGCAGGATGAGGCCCAGGGGTAGGAGCGTCGGACTTGACAGTCTAGCCCCTGGCCTCTGGCCCCTGGCCCGTATGGAGCCGCGTGACGCCATGCTAGCTCCGGTAGACCATGAACACGCCGGCGACGATGGTCAGGACCCCGGCGATGCGCCAGGCGGTGACGGCTTCGTTGAAGAACAGCGCGGACAGGAAGACGACGATGATGTAGCTCATGCTCAGCATGGGGTAGGCCCAGCTGAGTTGGGCTTTGGAGAGGACCGACAGCCAGAAGATCGAGCCGCCGAAGATCAGCACGAAGCCAATGAGCACATAGAGATTGGTGAAGGTGCGGATCAACTGCGGGATGGCGTGCCAGCCGGTCAGATCAAGGCTGCCGACGTTGTTCATGCCATGCTTCAGCAGCAGCTCACCCGTCACACTAAAGCTGATGGCGATCAAGAGCGCGACAAACGGATTCATACCTTTCAACCTTCAACCCTCACGCTTTCCACCCGCGACAGCACGGCCTGCGCCACCACCTCGACTTCTTCGAGCGTGAGTTCAGGGAACATGGGCAGCGACAGAATCTCCTGCGCCGCCGCTTCGGCGTGGGGGAGCGCGCCGCGTGGGTAGTCCAGGTGGCGATACGCGCCCTGCAGGTGGGCGGGCGTTGGATAGTGGACCATCGAGCCGATGCCTTGTTCGGCCAGGTGG
>CAZLBQ010000794.1:0-2179 GCA_964557745.1 uncultured Anaerolineales bacterium | reverse complement strand
CCGACGAGGCGCGCATCCGCGCCGTCATCCACGACCACGTGACGGCCTATCAGCGCCACGCCGCTTCGGCCAACACCGGCGTCCTGCCCGACCCCGAGGCCGTCGAGCAGCGGCTGTTCGACAGCCTCATGCGGATGGGCATCCTGCAACCCCTCATGGACGCCCCATCGGTCGAGGAGATCATCTGCAATGGCCCTCAGCGCGTCTTTGTCATCGAGAACGGCCAGAAGCGCCTGGTCCAGGACCTGGTCTTTGACGACGACGAGGAGCTGCGGCACCTGGTCAAGCGCCTGGTCGGCCCCCTTGGCCGCCGCCTCGACGAGACCGCCCCCCTCGTCGACGCCCGGCTCCCCAACGGCGCCCGCCTCAACGCCGCCATCCCGCCGGCCACCACCCGCTGGTGCTGCCTGACCATCCGCAAGTTCACCCTGCGCGCCCACTCCCTGGAGCAGCTGGTCGCCTTGCGTACCCTGCCCGAGGCCGCCGCCGAGTTTCTCGACGCCGCGGTCCAGGCCGGCGTCAACATTCTCGTCAGCGGCGCGACCGGCGCGGGCAAGACGACCCTCCTCAACGCGTTGGGGGCCTCCATCGCCTCGCTGGACGAGCGGGTGGTGACCATCGAGGAGGTGGCTGAGTTGCAGCTGGACCGCCAGCTGCCCGACTGCGTGGCCTTGCAGGCGCGGGCCAACAACGTCGAGGGGGTGGGGGAGATCCGCATCCGCGACCTGGTCAAGAACGCCCTGCGCATGCGCCCGACGCGGATCATCGTCGGGGAGGTGCGGGGGGCGGAGGCGCTGGACATGCTGCTGGCCATGAACACGGGCCACGAGGGGTCGCTGGCGACCATCCACGGCAACGCGCCGCGGGACGCCCTGGACCGGCTGGTGACGCTGGCGATGATGGCCGAGGAGCGGCTATCGGGCGAGGCGCTGACCAAGATGGTAGCGCGGACGATCGAGCTGGTGCTGCAAGTGCGGTTCGAGCCGCGGACAGGGCAGCGGCGGCTGGTCAGCATCTTCGAGGTGACGGGGTTGGAGGGCGACGTCATCACGGGCAGCGAGCTGTGGGGGTTGGACGCCGACAGCGGGCGGCTGACGTGGACGGGCCTGCAACCCCGCTGTCTGGCCAAGATGGCCGCCCGGGGCATCCCCTACACCTTCTCGCCGGGGCGGTTGCACTAGACGCCTTCAGTTTCCCGGACTGCCCCCAAGAGGGTCACCGGGAAACCGAAGGTGGTCACTAGGCTTGAGTTTCCCGGACCGCCCGAAAAGGGGTCACCGGGAAACTAAAGGCGGTCACTGGGCTTGAGTTTCCCGGACAGCCTGAAATGGGGTCGCCGGGAAACTGAACGGGGTGGAACAGCTTGAGTTTCCCGGCGAGGTCGACATGGGCATCCCGGGAAACTGGAGCGGGTTCACTGGCGGGCGAGGGGGCGAACACGCTTCAGTTTCCCAACTCGTCCGAAATCGACCCGCCGGGAAAGCGCCGGGAAACTCAAGGGCGTCATACTGGAAGGTAGAGGTTCGCTGAGATGACCTCGCCACACGCCACACGCCACACGCCACTAGCAGGCGTCCTACTGGGAGGTGGAGGTAGGCCGAGATGACACCCTTTCTGCTGTCCATCGGGCTGGGGATTGGAGCCTTCCTGATCTACGACGGGTTGACCCACCCGCTGACGGTCGATACCGAGACTGAGCCACGGCAGCGGGTCGGCCTGGCCGAGGCGCTGCGTCGCGCGGGCCTGCCCGACGTGACCCCTCGCGACTTCGCCCTGTTCGCCCTCGCCGCCGGCGTGCTCACGGCGCTCCTGGCCCAGCTCCTCCTGGGCTGGGGCCTGGTCAGCCTCCTGGCGGGGGTGGCGGGCGCCCTGGCCCCCGTCGCCTACTACGCCCAGCGCCACGAGCGCCGCCGCGCCCAGACCCAGGCCGCCCTGGCGGACGCCATCGCCCAGCTCCGCGACGCCATCCGCAGCGGCCTGTCGGTCCAGGAGGCCCTGGTCGGCCTGGCGCGGGTCGGACCCGAGCCGCTGCGCCACGACTTCCTCATCCTGGCCCGCGAGATGGGGCTATTGGGGGCCGAGCCTGCCCTGATCGCCATGCGCGACCGTCTGGCCGACCCCCTCTTCGACATCGTCGCCGCCACCTTGATCCTCAACGACCGTCTCGGCGGCCGCCACG
>CAZLBQ010000793.1:0-2189 GCA_964557745.1 uncultured Anaerolineales bacterium | reverse complement strand
ATGGGGGTCAACGAAATGGGCAGCACAGAACGGAGGACAGGGAACCGTCCTCCGTTCTGCCCTCCACTGCCATGCCTCATCCCTGCTTGGACTTTGCCTGTCGCTGCCGGACCACCTGAGCCTGGGACTGGATCTCGTCCAGGAGCTTCTGCAGCGCCGGGTCGTCCACCGGGTCACTGAGGGTGATGGTGTGACGACGTCGCCCTTCCTGGATGGTGATGGTGTACTGCCGCGCATCGCGCAGCCCGCGTGCGGCCTCTTGAGGTTGAGCGGGCTGGTCGAAGAAACAGGCGTCCTTGACCAGGCACTCTAGCTCGTTGGCCTTCTCCTCTGGCAGATGGCGGCTGTCGATGGTGACCGGCTCAGCCAGGCCGGGGAAGTAGCCAATCCCCGTGCTGTCCATACTCAACTGGATGCGCATACCTCACCTCCCATGGGGGGACAGACGAGCGTCCCCCACTTGACGCCCCCCTACGCGGCCTTGATGCCAACCTGGTTCCAGGCGTCGATCACGGCCTTCTGCTCGGCGCTTCCGACGCCGAATAGCGTGCCGGCGTTGACGACGGTCCGCTTGGCGAAGCGGCTGAAGCCGGTGGCCGGCCCAACGGCGTTGTCGCGCAGCGTCTCATACCAGATGCGGCCCGCCTTCTGCCACGCATAGCCGCCCAGCGCCGTGGCGACGAGGTAGAATGCGTGGTTGGGGATGCCGGAGTTGGTGTGGACACCGCCATTGTCCTTCATGGTGCGGACGAAGTCCTTCATGTGCGCCGGCTGCGGGTCCTTGCCCAGGACGGGGTCATCGAAGGCCGTACCCGGGGCCTTCATCGAACGCAGGGCGACGCCGTGCAGGTTGGTGTCCTTGAACAGTTCCTCGCCAATGAGCCAGTTGGCCTGATCGACGGTCTGGTTGAGCGCCTTCTGCTTGACCATGATGCCAAACACGTCCGACAACGACTCGTTCAAAGCGCCGGGCTGCAAAAAGTAGGCCAGGCCGGTCTCGTGTTCAGTGACGCCGTGGGTCAGCTCGTGGCCGATGACATCCAGCGAGCGCGTGAAGCGGCTGAACAGCGAGCCGTCGCCGAAGACCATCTCCTTGCCGTCCCAGAACGCGTTGTCGTAACCCTTACCGTAGTGGACAATGCCGACCAGCGGCAGGCCCGCGTCGTCAATCGAGTTGCGGTCGAAGATGTCGTGGTAGAAGTCCCAGGTCGCGCCCAGGCCGTCGTAGGCTTCATCGACCGCGACATCGCCCGACGCCGCCCCACCCTCCGGGCGAATGAGAGTACCAGGCAGCGAGGTGTCCCCCTTGGCGTCGTAGATGGTGCGCTGCTTCTGTGGCGCCGTTAGCACACCCCGCGGCTGGTCGCGGCGGGTGCGGGGGCGGGGCTGCGCGGCCCGCGCCGCGCGGAAGGTCTGATCAATCGCCATCGTGTTGAGCGCCTCGGACCGCTGCTGGGGCGAGCCGTTGCGGGCGATATTGGACAGGATGTCGGGCGAGATGATGCAGAAAATCGAGTGACGCGCGGACTGACACATACCTAAGCCTCCTTTTAGCTCACCAACGCTCTGCCATGGTTGAGGGTGGCAGCGACATGCCTATCAAGACGCGTGTCCCTGCCATTCGGTACGCCGAGTACGGGAAGTCTAGCCCAGGCCGCACTAGGTTTTGCACTTAGCTCGGCCGTCTGCGCATTCGCTCGCTCGCAGACCTGACAGGTTTTGAAAACCTGTCAGGTCTGCCCCAGCTCTCAGTCCCCGCCGGCCTTAGGCAGCACCGGCTTGTCGGGCGGGGGCAGCTTGAAGATGGCGCGCAGGATGTCGCCGGCGATGGGCGCCGCGACCTGCGACCCCTGGATCACTGTGGGCGGCCCCTGGATGGACTGCCCATCGACCATCACCACCAGCGCGACTTCGGGCTTGTCGAAGGGCGCGAAGGCGGTGAACCAGGCGTGGGTCGGCAGGTGGCCGTCTTTGTCCTTACGACACTCCTGCTTCTGCTCATCCCAGTAGCAGAACTCGGCGGTGCCGGTCTTGCCGCCCCCGGTGATCTCCGTCGGCAGACGCGCGCCCGACGCCGGCCCCAGGGGCGGGACGAGGGCGTGGCGCATGCCCTCGCGGACCACGGCCGGGGTGTCAGTGCTGATGGGCAGGCGGGGGACGGGTACTGGGGCGGAGGCGCGCACCAGCTT
>CAZLBQ010000792.1:0-2191 GCA_964557745.1 uncultured Anaerolineales bacterium | reverse complement strand
GAAGGCCGGGTTGGTCTGGTCGACGGCCTGCTTGAGGATGTCGCCGTTGTTCTCGTTGTAGGCGCGGGCGTAGAGGTCGACGGCCTGCTGGATGCCGAGGCGAGCTTCCCCTGCGTCCTTCGTTGCTGTGGGCGTTGGCGTCGGCAAGGGCGTGTCGGTGGGGACGGGAGTCACGCTGGGGCGAGGTGTGGCGCTGAGGGTAACGGTGGGCAGCGGCGTGGCTGTGGGCGCAGGCATGGTGGGCGTGGCCGGCGCGAGCGTCGGCGGGGCCAGAGTGGGCGCGAGGGTGATCTCCGGCGGCGCGGTGGCGCACGCCGCCAGCCATAGGGTCAGCAGAACCCCGACGAGGGTCATGCGCAGCGGGCCGCGTCGGGACTGATGGGCGTCGAGGTGACATCCTTTCTGATTGGCAGGCCGAACGCAGTGAGGCATCCCCTCTGCCTGCGTTGCCAGAGGAGACCCTTCGCTCCGCTGCTCAGAACCTTCCGCTGTCACTCCGAGCGGAGCGAGGAGTCTGCTCTGGCGACGCAGGCGGAGCAGATGCCTCGCGGAGCGAGGCATGACCGTCGGCTGGGTTCTTGCCTCGTCGCCTGTCGGTGGCGACATGGCATTCTCAGGGTGACAAGGGAAGCCTTTACACGCGCCCAAACGCCTTTTTCACCTCGGGCCGATACAGGTAGTAGACCATCAGGATGGCGACGGCGAGGCCGATGAGTTGCCGCCACCAGACGTCGACGCCCGTCAGGAGAAAGATGACATAAAAATTGATGGCCATGCCCTGCAAGAGGACCGCGACGGGCCACGCCCAGGCTCGGAGTTGCCAGGCGGCGACGCCAACGACGATGTAGAGGATGGACAGCGCCAGGATGACGAGCAGGGCGACGATGAGCAGGCCGCCGACCCCGCCGGTGATGAGACCCTGGACGGCCGCCTGACCGCCGGCGACGAGAAAGGCGATGCTTAGAATGAGCGCCAGGTTGCCACCGACAATCGCCAGGAACGACAGGATGGTAACGCTGGTCGGCCGTTTGACGGGCGGGGCGTAGCGGGCCGCCACCGTTGTGGTCGAGGGGATGGTGTAGCCGTCGGCAGAGCGGGTAACAGTCGGGGGTTGCATGGCCGTGCTCCAGACAGGGATTGGCATGATTCTAGCCCGGAGCGTGCCGGGAGTCAATCAGGGCAGCATAAGGAGACCGTATGGAAATCGCCATCATGATCGAGGGGCAGAACGGCCTGACGTGGCCGCGCTGGCAACGCATCGCCCGCCTGGTCGAAGACCTGGGCTTTGTCGGACTGTATCGCTCCGACCACTTTACCAACGCCAACGGGCCGGACATTGAGTCGCTGGAGCTATGGACCTCCCTGGCCTGGCTGGCGAGCCACACCCGGCGCCTCGAGTTTGGCCCGCTGGTGACGCCGGCCTCGTTCCGCCATCCCGTCTTCACCGCGCGCATGGGCAAAGACGTGGACGACCTGTCGGGCGGGCGGCTGACGCTCGGCGTCGGCGCGGGCTGGCAGGTCCGCGAGCACGACAAGTTTGGCTTCGACCTGCTGGAGACCCGCCCGCGTATGGCCCGCTTCGAGGAGTCGCTGGAGGTCATCACGCGGCTGCTGCGCAGCGACACGCCGGTGTCGTTCGACGGCCAGTACTACCACCTGCGCGACGCCGTCCTGCTGCCGCGCCCGCAGCGTTCCGGCGGCCCGCCCATCCTCATCGGCGGCAACGGCGAGAAGCGCACGCTGCCCCTGGCGGCGCGCTACGCCGACGAGTGGAACGCCGTCTTCGCTCCTGTCGAGACCGTCGCCCGCCTCAACCTGCGGCTGGACGCCCTGGCCCAGGGGCAGGGCCGCGCCCCTGCCGCCATCCGCCGCTCGCTGATGACCGGGCTGGTGTTTGGCCAGGACGACGCCAAGCTGCGCGACCGGCTCAATGGGCGCTCGGCGGATGAGATGCATGCGCGCGGGTGGGTCGTGGGGACACCCAACGCCGTGGTGGATCAAGTGGGCCGCATCGCCGAGACGCCGGTCCAGCGGCTCATGCTCCAGTGGCTCGACCTGGACGATCTTGACGGCCTCGAAGCCCTGGCGAAGACCGTCCTGCCGCAAGTCCATTGACATCTCGCCTTCGACTGTCACCCCGAACGAAGTGAGGGGTCTGCTCTGCCGAGACTACCAGAGCAGATGCCTCACT
>CAZLBQ010000791.1:0-2196 GCA_964557745.1 uncultured Anaerolineales bacterium | reverse complement strand
GGGGCAAAAAATGCCTCGGCTAGGCTGAGCGCGTCGGGCAAGGGGCGAATGTATTCAATGTCCACCCCAACTGGCCGACCCTGGACTATGGCGAGCAGGGCCAGTTCGTGGGCATGGCTCAGGTTAAAGTGCAGGTGGGACGAGTCGAACGGCGGCGCCAGACGTGGCTTGCCGCCTGGGGCGTGCGTGAAGCGGAGATCAGCGGCCTGGACATCGAGATAGCTCGCCAGGATGTGGCGTGTCGCGGCGTGGCTGACGACAAAGCGCCGGCGGTCGCGCGCGAAATGAAACATAGCGGCGCGGCTCTGCTCGGTCTGGTCGAGGCAAGCGGCCAGGTTGGCGGCGGTCTCGTCGTCGGCGGCCAGGGCGATGCGCCAGACGTGAACTGCCTGGGGGAGCAAGGGTGAGTCCAGGCGGGCGATGCCGGGTTCTGAAAGCTCCGACTCCCCCTCTCTCACTCCGAACAGCGTGAGGAGACTGCTCTGGAGAGGCTGGCAGAACCGATGCTTCGCTGAGATGAAACTGCCTCCGACTCTCACTCTGAGAACACCATACCACTGGGTGGTATGCGCGACGCAAGAAACTTGTCTGCGGTCAGCGAACGGTTCATACTTGGCTTGGTCCAGACAGCTAAGACCGTCGCTTCAGTGGAGCGCGACAGCCCGAGGCTGAGACTGGTTCCGATCAGGCACGATGTGATGAGTGGTGGCTTCGCTCGGGCTGGGCGAAGACCCCGTTGAGCAGCCTGACAAGAGACGCCCTGATCGGGTCTGGGCCACGAGGTCGGTCGGAAGCATGGAGGTGTGAGATGAGCCGCCCGCCGATAGCGACACCGAGTTGGGAGAGCCTGCCCCTGATCAACCCGCACGCGGCAGGTCTGGACATCGGGAGCGAAGAGATCTGGGCGGCGGTGCCGCCGAACCGCGCGGCCGAGGCGGTGCGGGTGTTTGGCACCTTCACGCCCGACCTGCACGCCCTGGCCGACTGGCTGGTGGCCTGCCACATCGAGACGGTGGCGCTGGAGTCGACGGGCGTCTACTGGATCCCGATCTTCGAACTGCTGGAAGAGCGGGGGGTGGCGGTGTGTGTGGTCAACGCCCGGCATCTGAAGAGCGTGCCAGGGCGCAAGAGTGATTGGCGCGACTGTCAATGGCTCCAGCGCCTGCACAGCTTTGGCTTGCTGACGGGCTCGTTTCGCCCGGAGGCCGAGATATGCGTCTTGCGGGCGTACTTGCGCCAGCGCGCGACGTTGGTCGAGCATCGGGCGGCCCACATCCAGCACATGCAGAAGGCGTTGGCGCAGATGAACCTCCAACTGACGCACGTGCTCAGCGACATCACCGGCGTGACAGGGCTGGCCATCCTGCGCGCCATTGTGGGTGGGGAACGGGATGCCGTCAAGCTGGCCCAGTTTCGAGACAAGCGGTGTAACCACAGCACCGACACCCTCGCCCAGGCCTTGACGGGCCACTATCGCGCCGAGCACGTCTTTGCCCTCAAGCAAGCGCTGGCCTTGTACGACGTCTACACCCAGCAGATGCGCGAGTGCGACGAACAGATCGAGCAGCAGTTCGCGGCGATGAAGCCCTGTCACGACGATGACCTGCCGCCCTTGGACCCGTCCGACAAGCGCGATAGTCACAGCAAGAACGCGCCCCGCTACGATGCGCGTACGGCCCTCTACCGCCTCGTCGGCGTGGACCTGGTCGCCATCAGTGGCTTGAACGCCTCGACGGTCCAAACGATTGTCTCCGAAGTCGGCACGGACATGCGCCGCTTCCCCAGCGAGAAGCACTTCTGCTCGTGGCTGGGGTTGGCGCCGCATAACGACATCTCGGGCGGCAAGGTGCTGCGGAGCAAGACGCTCAAGACCCGTCAGCGGGCGGGTCAAGCCTTCCGTCTGGCCGCCCAGTCGGCCGCGCGGTGTCGGGATAGCGTGTACGGCGCCTTCTATCGTCGCATGAAGGCGCGGCTGGGACCTAAGCAAGCCATGGTCGCCACGGCCCACAAGATTGCCCGCACCTTCTACCACCTGCTCAAGCATCGCGTACCCTTCCAGGACATCGGCGCCGACGAGTACGATAAGCGCGCCACGGAGCGCGAGATCGCGCGGTTGCAGAAGCGCGCCAGCAAGCTCGGTTTCACTTTGATGGCCTCCGCCCCGGCCACCCCTTAAGGCGAAGTTTCTGAGCAGCG
>CAZLBQ010000790.1:0-2207 GCA_964557745.1 uncultured Anaerolineales bacterium | reverse complement strand
CATGAGGGCATCAGCCATTCATGAGGGCATCACGCCAGCGTGATGCGAGGCCGTCCCCCCGTAACATTGTCAAGCTGGGGCTGGGGCCGTTGTGCAACGCTGTGAGGAGTGCGCCGGATGGGATGGGAGACACGGAAGGCGTGAACGATAGGGTTTGCAATTTTTTGCAAACCCTATGGGAGTAGGCTAGATGGGATGGGAGACACGGAAGGGGCGACGGTACTACTACCGGGCGAGTAGGGTTGACGGGCGCGTGGTCAAACGCTACGTCGGCATGGGCCAACTCGCCGACTTGCTAGGGGAGTTTGACGCCGCCGATGCCCAGCGCCGCCAGTCTGAGGCCGACGCCCGGCGCGCCGAACGCGACGCGCTGAATACGTTGCAACGGCGAGTCGGCGAGGTGTGCGACCTGGTTGACGAGCTAACTCGCGCCGTGCTGCTGGCCGCTGGCTATCACCAGCACGACCGCGGGGAATGGAGGAAGAGACGTGCCCCGAAAGAAAGACACGACGCCGTCCGAGGATGAACGCCCAGGGCTGGCCCTCATGCGACGGGCGGAGCACGGCGACGAAGAGGCCGCCAAGCAGGTCCGCGAGGGATTGAAACCCGTGTCGCTGGCTCGGCTCGGCGATCTGGTCAGTAACACCGAGCAAAGCCTGATCGACCGCATGGCTGGGAAGACGAACTTGCTGCTACGTGACAGTATCCGCGCCCAGCTCGACGTGCTGAAATCCAACGTCGGCGGCCCCAGCCCGTCGCCCCTAGAGCGCCTGCTAGTGGACCGCCTCGCCTTGACCTGGCTAGAGCTGCAATACTTCGAGACGATCTACACTCAGAACATGGCCGACATGACCCTATCGCAGGCCAACCACCATCAGCGCCGCATTGACGCCGCTCATGCTCGCTACTTGTCGGCGATCAAGACCCTCGCCCAGGTGCGCCGCCTGGCCCTACCGGTTGTCCAGGTCAACGTCGCCCAGGCCGGGGCGCAACAGTTGAACGTGGCCGCCCCCGCGCCCGTGCCCGCCTTGCCTGAGGCATCTGACCCGGTTGAAAACGGCCCGTAGAAATCAATAATTCAAGTCGAACCGTCTCGACACCCCGTCCGAAGCCCCCAGAACGCCCAGAATTCGCGCAAATTCGCGGGCCTGTATTTATCCCTTAGCAGGCCCGCTGCGCCTGGCCTTGCCCCGCCCAGTGGCGTTTTTGGGCATGTTTGAGGCCGCCTTGATATTACTACGTCAGACTTGACACTATATGAGACTATGTGGTATAATAGGGCCATAGGAACAGAACGGGCGCGGCGATGTTGGTAGCATCCCGCGCCCAGGTCAAAGGGCAGTGGAGGCCCTCCGACAATGACAAGTGTAGTCCCGTCCCGCGCCGACGCCAACCGCCAAGAGAACGCCGTCAACCTGGCTGCCCGGCACCTGGCCGAGCGTGCCGCCAAGCATATCAGCGCCCGCCGCCTGGCTAGTGGTCTGCTGGTCTGGACAGTCGAAAGCCAGACCCGCTCCGGTACCGTCTACACCGTCACCCGCCGCGCCGATGGGTGGGAAGCGGATACGTGCTCCTGCGAGGACCACGCTTACCGTCACCAGCATTGCAAGCACCAGCGGGCCGTCGATCTGGTCAACACGCCCGCGCCCGCCCCGACCCCCAGCCGCCGCCGACTGCCTGAGTGGGAAGAGGAGCTGTAGGCCATGACGACGCAAATCAACGGGGCGACGCCAACCGTCGCCCCCGCCGCCTTTTCCGAAGCCCCCGCGTCGGCGACGGTTGACGCGATCTCGCCCAGTGGCCGCCGCTGGCTCCTGACGACCCGCGCCGCGACTGTTGGTGAACTGATGCAGCGAGTCGAGTACCTTGACCGCTGGCTGAGTGACCACGCTTGGACGGCTGGCGCTGGCCGCGCCTCGCACAACGGCCAGGCCGCCCAGGGCGACGCGCCCCTATGCCCCACGCACGGCAAGCCCATGAAGCAGGGCAAGGGCGGGGGCTGGTATTGCCCCGTCAAGCTGCTGGAGGATGACGGCACGGGCAAGCCCGTCTATTGCAAGCAGCGGAAGTAACCGACCTACCGCCCGACGTGCCCCTTGACCTGGCTGGCGCGCCGGGCTACTCTACCCCCGTTGAATCAGAGGAAAGTAGCCTAGTCGTAAAGCAACTTCCAACTTGCTTTACAGTGAGGGAATGATGAGCCGCAA
>CAZLBQ010000789.1:0-2216 GCA_964557745.1 uncultured Anaerolineales bacterium | reverse complement strand
CTTGCTTCCCTTCCTTTCTCCCATCGTGATGGCGGTCTTTGTGGTCGGCGTCATGCACCGCTACATCTTTCGTCGCTCGGCCTTCTTCCTGTTTTGGGGCATCGGCCTCGCCATGTTCGGCGCCGGCTCGTTTGCCGAAGCCTACCTGGCCGTGCGGCCGTTCAACGGCGTCATCTTCTTCATCTGGTACGTGTTTGGCGCGGCGCTGAACGCGGCGTGGATCGGCCAGGGCACAGTCATGCTGCTGGCGCGGCGTCCCTGGGTGCGCTGGCTCACCGTCGGGCTGCTCATCGCGGGCAGCCTCGTCGTGCTCGCCGTCTGGTCTAGCCTGACCCTCGACGCCTCCCAGGCCGTCGCCGGCGAGCCGGTCAGCCTGTGGTACCGCAACGTCATGCCGCCGGATGCCCTGGTCCGCAAGCTGACGCCTATCTTCAACATCTACGGCCTGATTACGCTCGTTGGCGGCGCGCTCTGGTCGGGCTACCTCTTCTGGCGCAAGCGGGTCCTGCCCAACCGCGTCATCGGCAATGTGCTGATCGCCCTAGGGGCGCTCGCCATCGGCTCGGCCAGCACGCTGACACGGTTCGGTATCGGCGAGTACCTGTACCTGGGCGAGCTGCTGGCGGCGACGCTGATGTATGTCGGCTTCCGCCAGGCCGGCGCGCCCGCGCCGGTGGTAAGGCGGGAAGGGGTCGCTGTCCAGGCGCGCTAGCGCTGCTTCCGCTCTGCCAAGACCTGACAGGTTTTGAAAACCTGTCAGGTCTGCCACGCGGCTATTTCGAGAGGAGGGAGCCATGCTCCACGTCGTCTTCGCCTGCCCCTTCTTCAACGACACGGCCAACCGCTACATCGAGGCGGCCACGTCCGTGGCCGGCGTCCGCCTGGGCGTCATCAGCCAGGCCGTCTTCGAGGACCTGCCGCCGCACTTGCAGGCGCGCATCGCCGGCCACTGGCGCGTGGACGACGTCCTCGACTCCGGGCAGATCGCCCACGCCGCGTGGAGCCTGTCCCAGCGTCTCGGCCCGGTCCACCGCCTGTTCAGCGGCCAGGAGCAGCTCCAGGTCCCCATCGCCCAGGCCCGCGAGTGGCTCAATATTCCGGGCATGCGTGTCGAGGCGGCGCTCAACTTCCGCGACAAGGCGCGCATGAAGAGCGTGCTGCGGGCGGCGGGCCTGCCCTGCGCCCACCACGACGTCGTCACCGACGCCGAGGACGCCTGGCGCTTCGCCCAGGGCTGCGGCTTCCCCCTCATCCTCAAGCCCCTCCAGGGCGCGGGGTCGGCGGCTACGTTCCGCGTCGACAGCGTCGAGGACATGGTCAATGCCCTGGCCCAGGCCCAGCCCGGCTCTGACAACCCTCTCCTGGTCGAGGAGTTCATCACCGGCCACGAGCACTCGTTCGAGACGTTCTCCCTGCGCGGCCGCCCCCTCTGGCACTCGCTGACCCACTACCACCCCTCGCCCCTGGAAGTCCTCAATAATCCCTGGATTCAGTGGACCGTCGTCCTGCCCCGCGAGGTGGACGAACCCCAGTACCACGACATCCGCGACACGGCGGTGCGGGCGTTGGGCGTGCTGGGCATGGAGACAGGCATGAGCCACTGCGAGTGGTTCCGCCGCCGCGACGGCAGCATCGCCATCTCGGAGATTGGGGCGCGGCCGCCCGGCGCGCAGTTCACGACCCTCATCTCCCGCGCCCACGACATGGACTGCCTGTGGGCGTGGGTCAACCTGCTGGTCTACGAGACGTTCGACCCGCCCGCCCGCCGCTACGCCGCCGGCGCCGCCTACCTGCGCGGCCAGGGCCAGGGCCGGGTGCGCGCCATCCACGGCCTGGACCAGGTCGAGCGCGAGCTAGGCCCCCTGATTACGGACATCAAACTGCCCGTCATGGGGCAGACCCCGACGGGCGGTTACGAGGGCGAGGGCTATATCATTGTCCGCCACCCCAAGACGGCGACGGTGCGGCAGGCGCTGGCGCGGCTGGTGGACCTGGTGCGGGTCGAATTGGCGGAGTAGCCCCTGGCATCGCCCGCCGTGGGCTAAAGCGCCACGGCTAGGCGGTGGAAGCCCGGCGAGGCGGGCTGGCCTCCCGCCAGCCCCTGGGGGCATGGAATGCGGGATGCTCTGCTCCGCTGCTCAGAACCTACCGTCGTCACTCCGAGAATGCCATGTCGCCATCGACAGGCGACGAGGCAAGAACCCCGCCGACGGTCA
>CAZLBQ010000788.1:0-2218 GCA_964557745.1 uncultured Anaerolineales bacterium | reverse complement strand
AAGGCGCCGCGCGCAGTAGAGTTGCACGCCAACAGAGCCGACGCGCAGTCCGCCCTAGCCTTCGCCCCCGACTGGAGGGGGCAGTACGACAAGGCGCTGACGGCGGCGCGCAAGGCGACGCAAATCGCGCCCGACTCGGCCGAGGCGTGGGCCTATCTCTCGGAAGTCCAGTAGGACAAGCCGCTGTGGGACGAGTCGATGGAGTCAGCCCAGAAGGCCGTGCAGCTCAACGGTAAGAGCTACGTGGCGGTGCGCAACCTGGCCTATGCCCACGAGATTCGCAACCAGCGGCAGAAAGCCATTGAACTCTACGAGCAGGCGGCCGCCATGGCCCCGCACCTGAGCTACATTCGCGTCGACATCGCCCGCAACAAGAGCATCCTCAAGGACTTCAACGGCGCGCGCGCCGACCTGGAGCGTGCCATCCAGATCGACCCCCAGGACCCGCAGGCGTATGACGACCTGGGCGTGATGTACTTCACCGACCAGAAGTACAAGCTGGCTGCCGACAACTTCGACAAGGCCATCCAGGTCAACCCCGACTATAGCGCCGCTTACGGCCACATGGGCTGGGTATACTACGCCCTCAAGAACTACGAGGATGCCATCACCTCGTTCGAGAAGGCCATCGCTATGGGCCAGAGCAACGTGGGTTACTACTACCAGCTTGGCCTCTCGTATGCTTATCTCAAACAGTGCGACAAGGCCCGCCCGTGGTTCGAGAAGGCCTTGGCCGTCGAGCCTGACGCGGGGCCGGCCAAAGAGGGCTTGAAGATGTGCGGGCAGTGATGGGTGAGAGGGGAGACACAGGAGCGGTGACGACAGGCTATTCCCCGTCCGCCGCCGTGCAGCCGGTTGACGCGCGGCGTGGCGCGGTCAACGGCGCTGCAGCGCCTGACCTGGACTGGACGGCCATCCAGGTGGAGACGGCCGACCTCCTCGGCCAGTTGCTGCGCCTGGACACCACGAACCCGCCCGGCAACGAGAGCCTGGTCGCCGAGTTTCTGGCCGATCTCTTGACGGCCGAGGGTATCCCCTGCCGCCTCCTGGAGGCCGCGCCCGGCCGCGCCAGTGTCGTGGCGCGGGTGGCGGGGCGCGGGGCGGCTGGACCGCTGCTCTTTCTCGGCCACAGCGATGTCGTCTACGCCGATCCGGCCCAGTGGCGCTTCCCGCCCTTCGCGGGGCAGGTGCGCCAGGCGGCAGTGTGGGGGCGCGGGGCGCTGGACATGAAGGGCCTACTGGCGATGCAGGTCATGGCGTTGCGCCTCGTCAAACGCGTCGGGCTGCCCCTTGCTCGTGACCTTATTCTGTTGACGGTGGCGGATGAGGAGGACACCGGGCGCTACGGCGCGGGCTGGGTGGTCGAGAACCATTGGGACGCGGTGGCGGCGGAGTATGTCCTGGGCGAGGGCGGCGTCGGCATCGACTTGGGCGGCTACCCGGTCTACCTTGTGGCGACGGGCGAGAAGGGTTACGCTGACCTGACGCTGACGGCGCGCGGCCACAGCAGCCACGCCTCGACGCCAACCGCCGAGAATGCCCTGGTCAGCCTGGCCTGCGCCATCCAGCGCCTGGCCCAGTATCAGTCGCCGGTGCGTCTGACCGAGCCGGTCGAGCGGCACCTAGACGCGTTGGCGCCGACGCGCCCGTGGCACGAGCGCGTGTTGCTGACGGGCCGCCGCCTGCCGGGCCTGACGGCGCTGGTCAGCCAGTTGCCCCTGCCCACGGTGCGCCATGCCCTGCGCAACACCTTCGCGCCGACCCTGGCTCAGGCCGGACGGCAGGCGAATGTGGTGCCGGATGTCGCCGAGGCCAACCTGAACTGTCGGACCTTGCTGGGTGTGACGCTCCCCGATCTGCTGGACGAGGTGCGGGGGGTGCTGAAGGGCCTGGCGGTGGATGTAACCGTGCGCCAGTTCAACCCGGCCAGCGCCTCGCCGATTGACACCCCGTTCTTCGCTGCCGTGTCCCAAGTCGTGGCGGCGGAGACGCGCTCGGCCATTGTCGCGCCGTACATGATGCCGGGCGCGACGGACGCGCGCTTCTTCCGCGCTAAGGGATCGATTGCCTACGGGCTGATGCCGGTGGTGCTGACGATGGACGAGATGGCGACCATTCACGGCGTGGACGAGCGGTTGGCCCTGGCGCAACTGGAGCAGGGCACGCGGGCCATGTTCCGTGTCGCCTGCGCCGTCGGGCAGGGGTAGAGCATGACCAG
>CAZLBQ010000787.1:0-2225 GCA_964557745.1 uncultured Anaerolineales bacterium | reverse complement strand
TTAGTAACACCCCTCGACTGCCCTTACTCTCTCCCCCTATCTGCCCTTGTCTGCCAGGCTCCTCACCTGGGCGCTGCGCCGCGCTTTATGCCTGTGTTATAATCCGTCCAACAAGCCGGGGCTGGGCTCGTTTCTGAAGTGCTGGCCACCGGTCCTGCCCTTCTCTTACTCTGAAAGCCAGCTCCTGATGTCTCCTACCCTTACTCCCTATGACTTTGCCGCCAAGTGGCACAAGGTTGCCCTCAAAGAGACCGCCTCCTACGTCGACCACTTCAACGACCTGTGCCGCTTGATTGGGCAGCCCACCCCCATCGAGGCCGACCCCAAGGGCGAGTGGTTCTGCTTCCAGGCTCCCGCCCGCAAGCCCGACGGCAGCCAGGGCTTCGCCGACGTCTGGCGCAAGGACAGCTTTATCTGGGAGTACAAGGGCAAGAATGCCGATCTGAGCAAGGCGTATCAGCAGATCCTCGGCTATCGCGACGCCCTGCTCAACCCGCCCCTGCTGGTGGTCTCCGACATGGTGACCATCGAGGTCCACACCAACTTCAACAACACGGTCAGCCAGACGCGAGTCATTCGCCTGGATGACCTGCTGACGCCCGACGGTCTAGCGAAGCTGCGGGCCATCTTTGACGATCCAGGCTTCTTCCGCACCACCGAGACGCCCGACGACGTCACGAAGAAGGCGGCTACCGAGTTCGCCCGCCTGGCTGAGAGTCTGCGCCGGCGCGGCTACGACCCCGAGCGGGCCGCCCATTTCCTGATGCGCCTGCTGTTCTGCCTGTTCGCCGAGGACATCGGCCTGCTGCCCCGCGGCCTGTTCACCCAGCTCGTCCAACGCAACAAGGCCGACCCGGCCCGCTTCCAGCAGCGGGTCAGCAGCCTGTTTGAGGCGATGGCCCACGGCGGCGACTTTGGCGTGGAGGACATCCCCTGGTTCGATGGCGGTCTGTTCGCCGACGGCGAGGCGCTGGAGCTGAACGCGCAGGACCTGGAGACGCTGGCGGCGACGGCGACGCTGAACTGGGCGAGCGTCGAGCCCTCCATCTTCGGCACCCTGTTCGAGCGCAGCCTGGACCCCGGCAAACGGGCGCAGTTGGGGGCGCACTATACCAGCCGCCAGGACATCCTGCTGATTGTCGAGCCGGTGCTGATGGCCCCGCTGCGCCGCCGCTGGGCCGAGGTTCAGGCAGAGGCCCAGGCCCTCATCGAGCGGCGCGACGCGGCGAAGGCGGGCGCCACGCGGGACCGGGCGACGGCGGCGCTGAACAAGCTGCTGCGCGACTTCGGCGACGAACTAGCCGCGGTACGGGTGCTGGACCCGGCCTGCGGCAGCGGTAACTTTCTCTACGTCGCGTTGAAGCAGCTGCTCGACCTGTGGAAGGAGGTCGGGCTGTTCGCGGCGACCCACGGCAGCGGCGGCCTCCTCCCCTGGCAGATCTCCCCGCGCCAGTTGTACGGCATCGAAACGAACCCCTACGCCCACGAGCTAGCCTCTGTGGTGGTGTGGATCGGCTACCTCCAGTGGCACTACGAGAACGGCATTCAGCAGTGGCCGCGCCCTCTGCTGGAGCGGCTGGACAACATTCGCCGCATGGACGCCATCCTAGCCTACGACGAGGCAGGCCGTCCTGTGGAACCGGCCTGGCCGCCCGCCGACGTCATCATCGGCAACCCACCCTTCCTCGGCGACCGTCGGATGCGCGGCGAACTTGGCGACGAGTACGTGAACGATCTCCGCAAACTCTACCTGGGCCGCATTCCTGAGTCGTCCGACCTCGTGTGCTATTGGTTCGAGAAGGCGCGAGCGCTCATCTCGGCAGACTCAGCACAGCGAGCAGGCTTACTAGCGACCAATTCGATTCGCGGCGGCTCGAATCGTGCCGTCCTGGATCGCATCAAGCAGACAGGCGACATCTTCATGGCATGGAGCGACCGCCCTTGGATTCTCGACGGCGCGGCGGTGCGTGTATCGATGGTGGGCTTTGATGACGGTGCGCAGACGGAGCGAATGCTCGATGGTCAGTCGGTTCCGACCATCAACTCCGACCTGACAGCCTCAGTCGATATCACGCAAGCTGAACCCCTTGAAGAGAATGCCGAGTTGAGCTTCATTGGCACACAGAAATCGGGCCCGTTTGAGATTGACGGATCTCTAGCCCAAACTATGCTTTCGCTCAAGTGCAATCCCAATGGCCGGCCTAACTCAGATGGCGTGAAGCCGT
>CAZLBQ010000786.1:0-2240 GCA_964557745.1 uncultured Anaerolineales bacterium | reverse complement strand
GCCACGTCGGCCTTCGGCCAGCGCATCATCGACATCACCAAGTGCAAGCCGGGCGCGGTCATCTGCGACGTCGCCCGCCCGCCTGACATCAACCCGGCCGAGGCGGCGCTGCGCCCCGACGTGCTGGTCATCGAGAGCGGCGAGGTCCTCATCCCCGGCGACATCGACTTTGGCTACGACATTGGCCTGCCGCCCAAGACCTCCTACGCCTGCCTGGCCGAGACGTCGCTGCTGGCGATGGAAGGCCGCTTCGAGGACTACACCCTCGGCCGCAACATCTCGATGGAGAAGGTCAAGGAGATCTACAAGCTGTTCAAGAAGCACGGCTACCAGTTGGCGGGCCTGCGCTCCTTCGGCAAGTACATCACCGACGAGGACGTGGCGAAGAAGATGGCCCTCGCTGAGACGTACCGCAACGATCCGGCCCTGTTCGCCCAGGTCAAGGCCGAGGCGTCCGAGAAGTTGAAGACCATCCCCATCATGGCGAAGGGCGTCCAGGCGTCCGACGGCTCGAAACTGCGCAAGTGGGCCGTGCCGGCCGCGGCCGCCGCGGCGGGCGCGGGTCTCTTGCTCAGCCGCCGCAACCGCCAGAATTAACGTGAGACGGCAGAGCTTATGACGGCCTCTCTGGGCGTGCCCCATGAGGAGCGACATGCGCTGAGGCCAGAACCGCTACGACTGTCATGCCGAGCGGAGCGAGGTATCTCCTCTGCCATGGTTTCCAGAGCAGACCCCTCACTCTGTTCGGGGTGACAGTCGAAGCCGAAAGCGGTCGAACGCGGAGTCACGGTGTATAATTCACCGACTCCGCGTTCGCCTTGTTGATTCACCCGCCATGTGACCCTATGCGTGTCTTGATGCTCTCGAAAGCGTGTGTCGTCGGGGCCTACCAGCGCAAGCTGGAGGTGATGGCTGCCCTGCCCGACGTCGAGTTGACCGTTGTCGTGCCGCCTGCCTGGCGCGAGGGCACGACGACGCTCCGCCTCCACCGCGCCCACACCCAGGGCTACTCTCTCATCGAAGAGCCGCTGTGGTTCAACGGTCATCACCACACCCACCTCTACCCCTGGCTCGGCAAGCATCTGCGCGCCGTGCGGCCCGACGTCCTGCACGTCGATGAGGAGCCGTACAACCTCGTCACCGCCCACGCGCTCTGGCTGGCCGACCAGATGGGCATCCCCGGCCTGTTCTTTACCTGGCAGAACATCCTGCGCCGCTACCCGCCGCCCTTCCGCTGGCTCGAACGCTACGCTTACCGCGTCGCCCGCTCCGCCATCGCCGGCAACCACGAGGCGGCGGGCGTGCTGCGGGCGAAGGGCTTCACGCGGCCTATCGCCGTCATCCCTCAGTTTGGTGTCGACCCGGCCGTCTTTCACCCCGCGCCGCGCCTGGCGCCCGACGGTGTGTTCCGCATCGGCTATCTGGGACGCTGGGAGACTTACAAGGGGATTGACCTCTTGCTCGAGGCCGCGAGCGGGTTGACGGGTGAGTGGCGGCTGGAGATTCGGGGCAGCGGCGCGGCGGGGCCGGACCTGGCGGCCCTCGCCACGCGGTTGGGGGTCCAGGACCGCGTCGAGTTCGCGCCGTATGTCCCCTCGACCGAGGTGCCGCGCTACCTGGCCCACCTGGACGCGCTCGTCCTGCCCTCGCGCGCGACGCGGTCGTGGAAGGAGCAGTTCGGCCGTGTCCTCATCGAGGCCATGGCCTGTGGCGTGCCGGTCGTTGGCGCGGCCAGCGGCGAGATACCCAACGTCATTGGCGACGCCGGGCTAGTCTTCCCGGAGAACGATGCCGAGGCGCTGCGCGCCCATCTCGCCCGCCTGATGGCTGACCCGGCGCTGCGCCAGTGCCTGGGCGAGCAGGGGCGGGCGCGCGTCCTGGCCCACTACACCCACGCCCAGGTCGCCGCCGAGACCGTCGCGGTGTACCGGGACATACTCAATTCCCCAGCCATCGCTTGAGAATCGTCCACGCAGGGCACGCAGGGCCACGAATGATTGTCTCTGCGTGCCCTGCGTGGAGGTTATGAGGACCTATCATGGAACCCACGCCTGTCCCAACCAGCTACTGCGCGGCGGCCGCCTCGCACCCGCTCCACCAGCGCTACCACGACACCGAGTACGGCTTTCCGCTCCGCGACGACGCCGCGCTGTTCGAGCGGCTGGCGTTGGAGATAGCCCAGGCGGGGCTGTCGTGGCTGACCATCCTCAAAAAGAAGGACGCCTTCCACCGCGCCTTCG
>CAZLBQ010000785.1:0-2244 GCA_964557745.1 uncultured Anaerolineales bacterium | reverse complement strand
CAGCCAGGACTTCTCGGTCAACGACTGCTTCAAGCCGGTGAGCCGCTACTGGGACCGCATAAACCGGCCCGACCAGATTCTGACGGCGCTGCCCGAGGCCATGCGCGTCCTCACCAGCCCGGCCGACACCGGCGCGGTCACGCTGGCCCTGCCCCAGGACGTCCAGACCGAGGCCTACGACTACCCGGCCGGCCTGTTCCGCCGCCGCGTCTGGCGTATCTCGCGCAACCGGCCCGACCGCGCGGCGGTCGAGCGAGCTGCCGCGTGGCTGCGGGACAGCCGGCGGCCGCTGATCATCGCGGGCGGCGGCGTTATCTACAGCGAGGCGACTGAGACGCTGCGCCGCTTTGTCGAGCAGACCGGCATCCCAGTCGGGGAGACGATGGCGGGCAAGGGCAGCCTGCGCTACGACCACCCGCTGAACCTGGGGGCCATTGGGGTAACGGGGACGCTGGCCGCCAACCGGCTGGCCCACGACGCCGACCTGGTCATCGGCATTGGCACGCGCTACACCGACTTTACGACGGCGTCCAAGACGGCCTTCCAGAACCCCGACGTGCGCTTCATCAACATCAACGTGACGTCGTTCGACGCGGCCAAGCACCACGCCCTGCCGCTGGTCGGCGACGCGCGCGCCACGCTGGAAGAGTTGGGCGCGGAGTTGCAAGGCTGGCGTGTCGCCGCCGACTACCGCGCCGAGGCCGAGCGGCTGCACGATGACTGGGAGGCCGAGGTCGAGCGCATCTACAGCGAGCGGCTGACGCCGCTGCCGAGCCAGGGCGAACTTATCGGCGCGGTGAACGAGCTAAGCGACCCCAACGCCATTATGGTCTGCGCGGCGGGCAGCCTACCGGGCGACCTGCACAAGCTGTGGCGGGCGCGCCACCCCAAGAACTATCACCTGGAGTACGGCTACAGCTGCATGGGCTACGAGATCGCAGGCGGGCTGGGGGCCAAGATGGCCGCGCCCGACCGCGAGGTGGTTGTCATGGTCGGCGACGGCAGCTACCTGATGCTGTCGTCCGAGATTGTGACGTCGATCCAGGAGGGCTACACGCTCATCATCGTCCTGCTCGACAACCACGGCTACAAGAGCATCGGCTCGCTGAGCCGCTCCCTCGGCCAGCAGGGCTTCGGCACGCGCTATGTCTTCCCGCAGAACGGCGCGTTGCCCAGCGACCAGGCGGGCGAGGCCGTGCAGACGCTGCCCGTGGACCTGGCGATGAACGCGCGCAGCCTGGGCGCCCACGTCATCGAGTGCGCGGGCTACGACGACGTGGCGGCGGCGCTCCAAACCGCCCGCACGACCGACCGCACCACCGTCATCTACGTCCAGAACGACCGCTACCACGGCGTGCCCGGCTACGAGAGTTGGTGGGACGTGGCCGTCGCGGAGGTGAGCGAGAGCGAGTCGGTGCAGGAGGCGCGCGAGGCGTGGGCCGCCATGCGCGCCCAAGAGCGCCTCTTCCTTTAGCCCGAAGCGTCGAACGCGTAGCGCAGGAACAAGTGGTTGTCGGCCCGCTTGACGCCGACCAGAGTTCCCCAGCGCGGGTTCTCGGGCGCGAGGATCTTGCCCTCGACCAGGCCGGGCCGCTGCGATGACTCGTCGCGCCCTGCGACCTGGGGAGCGAGGGTCAGGAACAACTCGTCCAGGGCCTGCTCGGCGAAGAAGTCCGCCATCAAGTGCGGGCCGCCCTCGACCAGGATCGCTGCCATCGCTCGCACCCTGAGGATGGCCCCGAGAATCCCCCGCGCGCTGAGCGGCCCATCTCCAGCCAAAGCCGCCACCTGTACCGTCGGCGGGTGGTCATGGAGCCGCTCAGCGCCCTGCTGCGTCGTGACAATCAACACCGGCACGTCCGCCGAGCGGAAGACCGGCAAGTCCAGGTCAAGCTCGCCGCGCCCCGTCACAATGACATTCAACGGCGGTTCGCTGTAGCCAACCCTACGGCGCAGCGCGTCGTAGGGCTGGGCGAGCCTCGGATACCCGTACTCGGCCGTCCAGAGCTGCCGAGAGACGGCACGCAGCGTGCCCGCCCCCACGACCACCGCCCCCGCCACGGCCCGCAACAGCCCCATCACCATCCGATCGTGCTCGTTGAACCCGCTGATCTCGCCTCCCCCGGCCTGGCCGGGTTCGTTCAAGGACACGACGCCGTCGAGGGTCGGGAAAAAGTTGCCCATCACGTACGGTCGGGCTGGGCGCAGGGGGAGGTCGAGGCGGCCGTACAGGCGCGCCCACTC
>CAZLBQ010000784.1:0-2256 GCA_964557745.1 uncultured Anaerolineales bacterium | reverse complement strand
CCTGCGTGGCGACGCCGGGTCGCCCGGCCTATACGGCGGCCAAGGGTGGCGTCGATGCCCTGACGCGCAAACTGGCCGTCGAGTACGGGCCGTTCGGCATCCGCAGCAACGGCATCCGCCCCGGCCTCATCGCCACGCCCGCCGTCGCGGCGGGTATCCTGGCCGACCCCGCCGAGGCCCGCGCAGCGGTCGAGAGCTGCCCGCTGCGCCGGGTGGGCGCGCCGCGCGAGATTGCCGACGTCGCCCTGTTTCTGGCCAGCGACGAGGCCAGCTACGTCAACGGCATCATCCTGAACGTCGACGGCGGAACGAGTGTCCAGTGGCCGCCGATCCTCACGCGGCCGGGCTTGTGCCGCGGCTATATCGACCCGGAGTAGGAGAGACTTATGCCTGGCGAGCCATTCCGTGGCGTGTTCGCCATCCCCGTGACCCCCTTTGACGAGCGCGGCGCGCTCGACGAGGCCAGCCTGCGGCGCTGCATCGACTTCTGCATCGAGGGCGGCGCGCATGGGATTGTGACCCCTGTCAACGCCAGCGAGTTCAGCAGCCTGACCGACGATGAGCGCAAACGCGTGGCCGAGATCGCCGTTGAGCAGACGGCCGGGCGTATCCCAGTCGTCATTGGCACGTCGGGCGTCTCGACCGAGCACGCCGTCATGCTCAGCCGCCACGCCAATGATATCGGCGCCGACGCGGTCATCGCCATGCCGCCCTACGTGCGCAAGGCGCCGCCGCCCGAAATCTACGCCTACTATCGCGCCCTGTCGGAGGCCGTCACCATCCCTATCTGGATCCAGGACTATATCGCCCCCGTCGGCACGCCCATGTCGGCCGACCTGCTGACGCGCCTGCTGCGCGAACTGGACCACGTCGACTATCTCAAGGAAGAGAGCACACCGGCGGGCCAGATGATGACCCGCGTCCTGGCGCAGGCCGGTTCCCATGTCAAGGGCATCATGGGCGGCGCGGCGGGCCGCTACCTGATGGACGAGGTGCGGCGCGGGGCGTGTGGGACGATGCCGGCCTGCGAGGTGGTCGACCTCCACGTCCAGCTCTGGGAACTCATCGAGAGCGGCGACGAGGCGGCGGCGCGCGCCTTCTACAACCGGCTGCTGCCCCTGCTCAACATCGAGTCGCTCTACAGCTTCTCCATCTACAAGGCCGTCCTCCACCGGCGCGGCGTCATCGCCACCACCGTCACCCGCGCCGCCGGCGCCGCCGTCCTGGACGACTACGACACTAAAGAACTCGACGCCATCCTGGCCGACCTGGCGCCGCTGTTCCGCCTGTAACGAGGGAGCCATGAGCGCGACAGATGGCCGGCTGCCGGTAAACCGTGAAGAATATTACCCTCTGGTCGTTGTCGGCGGCGGGCTGGCCGGGACGTGCGCGGCCATCGCAGCAGCGCGGCGCGGCGTGCGCGTGGCGCTGCTGCAGGACCGCCCGGTCCTGGGCGGCAACAGCAGCAGCGAGGTGCGCGTCCACCCCGTCGGCGCGTCGTACCACGGCTACCTGCGCGACGCCCGCGAGACAGGGCTGATTGAGGAACTGTTCCTCGAAGTCCGCGCCCGCAGCTACGGACTGCGCCAGGTCAACGGGCGGCCTTACCCTATGTGGGATGTCATCCTGGCCGAGAAGGCCGACGCCGAGCCGAACCTGACCCTCTTGCTCAACACCCGCGTCGTCAGCGTCGAGACCGAACCGACCGGCGACGACGGCTACACGGCGCGCATCACGGCCCTCGTCGCCCTCCAGACCAGCACCGAGATCGTCTACCGCCTGCGCTGCCACACCGTCGTCGACGCGACGGGTGACGGCACGGTCGCCCTGCCCGCTGGCGCGCCCTTCCGCTATGGCCGCGAGGCGCGGGCCGAGTTTGGCGAGTCGCAAGCGCCTGACGTCGCCGACGATGTGGTGTTGGGATCGACCATCATGTTCGCGGCGCATGACGTGGGACGGCCGGCGCCCTTCGTCCCGCCCGCCTGGGCCCACGTCTTCCCCGACGAGGCGTCGCTGCCCTTCCGCGACCACGAGCAGCTGGACAGCGGCTACTGGTGGCTGGAGTGGGGCGGCCGCCTCAACACCATTACCGACAGCGAGACCATCCGCCGCGAGCTCCACGCCGCCATCTTCGGCGTCTGGGACCACATCAAGAACCGCTGCACCGTGCCCGGCGTCCGCGAGCGCGCCGCGACGTGGGCCATCGACTGGATCGGCCAGTTGCCCGGCAAGCGCGAGAGCCGCCGCTTCGAGGGC
>CAZLBQ010000783.1:0-2256 GCA_964557745.1 uncultured Anaerolineales bacterium | reverse complement strand
AGCGGCGCGGCTGGAACAGCAGGTTGGTCAGGAAGTTGCGCGCGTTGTCGAGCGTCGGCGGGTCGCCGGGGCGCAGCTTCTTGTAGAAGTCGAGCAGCGCCTCTTCCTGGGTCGCCGTCGGGTCGCGCTCGAGCGTCGACTCGATGTACGGGTGGTCGGGATCGGTGTCGGCCTCGCTGAACAGCCCCAGCATCTCCTCCTCGGTGGTCACGCCGATGGCGCGCAGGAGTTGGGTGATGGGAAACTTGCGCTTGCGGTCGACCTTGACGGAGACGACGTCGCGCTTGGAGGTCTCGAACTCGAGCCACGCGCCACGGTTCGGGATGAGCTTGGCCATGCACAGGCTGCGGCCTGTCGCGCGGTCCTCTTCGGTCGTGAAGTAGACGCCGGGCGAGCGGATGAGCTGCGAGACGACAACGCGCTCGGTGCCGTTGATAACAAACGTGCCCTTGTCGGTCATGAGCGGGAAGTCGCCCATGAAGACTTCCTGCTCCTGGATTTCGCCCGTGTCGCGGTTGACGAGACGCACCTGGACCCAGAGCGGCGCAGCGAAGGTCATGTCCATCTCGCGCGTCTCTTTCTCCGAGTGCTTAGGCTCGTCGAAGCGGTAGTCGACAAAGTGGAGTTCGAGGCTCTTGTTGAAGGAGACGATGGGGCTGATCTCCTCGAACAGCTCGCGGAGGCCCTCGGTCTGGAACCACTTGTAGGACTGGCTCTGGATTTCGATTAAGTCGGGCAGGTCGTGGATTTCGTGAATGCGGGAGTAGCTCTTGCGTGGGCGGCGCTGCACACCATTAAAAACCGGGAGGGCCTGGGTGTCCATGATACGGGTGTCAATTGCCATGTGACTTTTCCCCTGTCTGGGCAGCGGCGACGGTCTGGGCGACGTCGCGGCCGGCTTCGGAGGGCCTAACACACAATAAGCCCGATCCAGGGTGCGCGGACGGCAGAGCCATCGCATCTTGCTGGAGCGCCCTCGCCATGTTCCAACTCTCCGCCCCTGGAGTTCGAACAGGCCATCAGCGACAGCCAGACGGCTCTTCAACGCAACCTAAATCGGGGATGGCGGAATAGTGCAAAGAAGTATTATACCCAATTGCACCAGGTTTGTCAAGAATCAATTTGCGCCGAAGCGAGATTTTGGGTGCTTCGGCGGCGGGGAATTTTGGGCATCTAATAGTCGATGCCTGTACTATACGGACGCGAACAGCGGCCCTATCTTACGTCGTTCTCAAGCCGCCGCGCGCGATTGCAACAGCCGCTCTTGAGCCTGGTCTAGCTCGCGGAACATCTCCTGGATGACGGACACCGTGGCCTCATCGAACAGCGGCTCGCCGCATTGCTGGCAGACCCAGGCCGGCGCCTGGTCGAGGATCAGGTGGTAGCCGTGCCGGGTCACGGTAAACGGCGCTTGCCCCCGCACGAGCTCACCTCTGCAGAGTGGACACTCCATGACCATAGCTGACCCTTTGTTCATACGAGGAGTTGGGCAGAGGCCATGCTGGCCTGCTGCTGAAGCAGGCAGGCTAGGGATGAAAGCCTCCTTCGGCGGCTACGCCCCAGCCTCTTAGGCTTCCATCCCTAGCCAGAGGGCTTTAGCCTCTGGCGGCCATTGCCACAGCCTAACTTGTGTTAATGATGGACAGACAACGCCCTAACGAGGGCGATCCGCCAGCCGTCCGGCGTGCGCGTCAGGGTTGCCAGTTCCAGCGCCGCGCCGTCGTCATAGACCACCTCGGCGCGGTCGCCCATGATGCGGAAGTCGTCAAAGCGGAACGTAAGCGTATACATCGGGTCGGTGCGGCGCGGCGGGCCAATCGGGCCGTCCGCCTCACTCACCGGCGTGCCCTGCCGCTCCTGCTCCCAGCGCTCCGCCCCCAGCCGCCAGAAGGCAAAGCGGACGCGCATGAAGTCCAGCAGGCCCGGCGGGTTCGCCGGCGCGGGGACCTGGTCGCCCACCATGCGCCGCGCCGAGTCAATGAAGGCCAGGTCGCCCGGCGTCAGGGACAGCGACGGGTCGTTGCTAAAGACCGAGGGGAAAGCCGACGTGTCGAACGTGCGCGCCGCGAGGCCCTCCAGTTCATCGGCCCGCAGAATGACCGCCTTGATAGCGGCCACGTCCGCCGGGTTTGGCGGCGTCGTCACCGGGAAGGGGGTACGGGTGGGCAGCGGCGTCTGGGTCGGCAGCGGCGTCCACGTCGGGGGCTGGACCCGGGTCGGCACAACCACCCGCGTCGGCATTGGATACGCCACCGG
>CAZLBQ010000782.1:0-2262 GCA_964557745.1 uncultured Anaerolineales bacterium | reverse complement strand
GCAACGGCCTCGGCAGCGGCGAAGTAGTCGGCCAGGACGGCGGGTCCCTCGGCCAAGCGGCCCTTGAACTGGGCCACACCTGGCAGCGCGGCCTCGACCTCGCGGAAGCCCTCCTCCCAGGCCGCGTCGGTGGGGAAGATGCTCTCGGTATGCCAGGTGTACTGTGTGTCAATCTCCGCGCGGAGCGGAACGGTGTGGGACATGAGATGTCTCCTGTCGTCTGAGTGTATCATAGGGCCGCCGCAAGTATACTCGAGCGGCGTCAGGCAGGCGAAAGGTGGATGCTCAATCTACCATTTGGCTGATGCAACTTAAACCACTTCCTGCTATGCTTGACGTGGTTTGCTATGTCACGCTCAGGAATTCAGTCATGCGATACACCATCCGCCCTTTCACCCTCGCCGATATGCCCGCCGTAGTGGCGCTCAACAACCTCTGCTGGCCCGACTACCCTATCACGTCCGACGACATCGAAGATGAGGAGGCGCGCGTCAACCTCGGTTGCCGGCATCAACGCTGGGTGGCCGAGGGTGATAGCGGTCTGATCGGGATGGGTCTGCATACTCAGATTCCAGGCCGCTACCACCCGCGCAAGTTCTGGTTAGAATTGGCGGTCCATCCCGACTACCAGCGCCAGGGCCTGGGCGCAGCCCTCTACGACCACGTCCTGGCGGCTGTCGCGGCCTACGACCCGCTCCTGGTCCGCTTCAGCTTCCGCGAGGACATGACGCCCTACCGCTGCTTCCTTGAGGCGCGTGGGTTTCAGGAAGACTGGCGCTCGTGGGAGTCGCGGTTGGACGTCCAGGCCTTCGACCCCACCCCCTACGACGACTACCAGGCGGGGCTGGCAACCCACGGGATTCAGATTCTGAGTTTCGCCGCGCTGGATGACGACGTAGACCGTGACTGGAAGCTCTACCAACTCATGGAAGAGACGCGCCAGGATGCGCCGATGCGCGACGCGGCGACCGGCTGGGAATTCGACGCCTGGCGCGAGCGCATTCTGTACGGCCCGCGCATGGACGAGGACGGCTATTTCGTCGCCGTGCGCGACGGCGAGTACCTGGCGTTGAGTAACGTCACGGCGCCGACGGCCGGGGGCGATGCGGAGACGGGCTGGACGGGTGTCAGGCGCAGCGCTCGCGGGCAGGGCATCGCCCTCGCCCTCAAGCTGTGCGTCATCGACTACGCCCGCTCGCGCGGGTACAGCACGCTGCGCACGGCCAACAACTCACTCAACGCGCCCATGCTCCACATCAACCAGCGCCTGGGTTTCGTACGTCAACCCGCCTGGGTTTTCTACGTCAAGTATCTGCATTCAGCGGACGAATAATAGCATAGACAGTGAGACGACAATGTTAGTAATGACTCTAACCAACCTGACCAAGCACTACGGTGGGCATACTGTTTTCGCCGGTTTGTCCTGGCAGATCGGCAAGGGCAAGAAAATCGGTCTAGTCGGCGCGAACGGCGCGGGCAAATCCACCCTGTTTAAGCTCATCGCCGGGGAGTTGACGCCCGACGAGGGGAGTATCTGGCGCCACCCCGGCACGACGGTCGGCTACATGGCCCAGGAACCCCAGCTCGACCCCGACATGACCGTCCTGGAAGCGGCGCTCCAGGCCTCGCCCGAGATTGCTCAGGCGGAGGCGCGACTGGAGTGGCTCCAGTGTCGGCTGGGTGATTCCGACGTCTACGAGGACATGGAGCGCCTGAGCGAAGTGTCAGAGCAGTACCAGCAGGCCCTCGAAACCTACGAGCGGCTGGGCGGGCTGACCTATCACAACCGCGTCACGCACACCATTCGCGGCCTCGGCTTCAGCGAGGACGACCTGGCGCTGCCCTGCGCCGTTCTGTCGGGCGGGCAGAAGAAGCTCATCGGGGTGGCGCGGCTGCTCGTCACCCAGCCGGACGTCCTGCTGCTGGACGAACCTGACAACCACCTGGACGTCGAGGGCAAGCAGTTCCTGGAGAAGTTCATCAACGACTATCCGGGCACGGTGGTTATCATCTCCCATGACCGCTACCTGCTCGACGTCGTGGCCGAGGAAATCGCCGAGTTGGAAGACGGCAGCATCACCGTCTGGCCGGGTAACTACTCGGAGTACGCCTTCGCCAAGCGTCAGGCGCTGCTCCAGCAGCAGAAGATGTTCGAGTTGCAGGCGCGGGAAATCGAACGGCTGCGACAGGCCATGTTCCGCATCATCAGCTTCTCTAGTGGGGGGAATAACGTTTCTAATTCACATTTTCTTCTAGCCTGAT
>CAZLBQ010000781.1:0-2279 GCA_964557745.1 uncultured Anaerolineales bacterium | reverse complement strand
CCGCCCGCCGCGCGTTCGAGCCGCGCCTTCCCCAGTAGTCCCGCGCCCTGCGCCGCGCCCCACAGCACAACCGCCCCGACCACCGCGCCCAGTACATTCCCCAGCGCCAGGGCATGGATGCCCAGGCTGCTCGCCAGGGCCGCGATAATGGCAATCTTGACCAGGGCATCGAGGGCCGGCAGGGCGGCGGGCAGACGGAACCGCCCATAGGTGTTGAAGACCGCCGCCAGCGCGCCGATGACGCACAGGAACGGTAGCATGGGCAGCAGTTCGAGGCTCAGGCGCGTCGTGAGCGCCTGGCCCTCCCCCGTTAGGTTCTGGCCGAGGAAGGCCGTGACCCAGGGCGCGGCTAGCGCCAGCGCGACGGCCAGGGCCGCCGCCCCTAACCCGACCAGCGCCACGCTGCTGGTGGCCGCGTCGCGCAGCAGGTCGCTGCCTCGCACTCGCATCTCGACCAGCAGCGGGACCAGCACCGACTTGACGGCCTCGCGCACGACGTTGGCGGTGAACATGGGGATGGTCAGCGCCAGCGCCAGCGCGTCGGTTTGCCACGTCGCGCCGAACGTCGCAGCGACGTAGGCCGACATCAAGTAGGCCAGGACCTGCCCGACGGCGTTGACGGCGCTGACGCTGACGGTGTCGCGGAAGATGCGCCGCCCCAGCGACTCGCGGTGGGCGATCACGGCTGCCCCTGGCCGGATGACGGCCGGCGGCCCCCGGACAACAGACGATGGACCATAGACGATGGACGACGGCGTCCATGCTGAGCTTCGCCATCTGGCGATCCGTCGATCGTCGTTCGTCCTTCGTCTATCGTCCGCAGGAGTACCCCCTCCGTCCGCTCCACCATCGCCTGGACGCTGAATTGCTGCTCGGCGCTCTGTCGCGCTAACGCCCCGAGCGCCCGGCGGCGGGCCGGGTCGGCCAGCAAGGGCCGCAGGGCGTCCGCCAGGGCCGCCACGTCGCCGGGGGGCACGAGGGAGCCTGTCGCACCCTCGCGCACCGCCATCGGGACGCCGCCCACGGCGCTGGCGACGACGGGCAAGCCCACCGCCAGCGCCTCGACCACGCTGAGGGGGAAGGCTTCGTGGCACAGGCTGGGGAAGAGGGCGATGTCAGCGGCGGCCAGTACGTCTGGCAGCGCCGCGTGCGGGACAAGCCCCAGGAAGCGGACCCGCTCAGCCAGGCCGAGGCGCCGGGCCTGGGCCTGGAGGTCCGTGGCGTAGCTGCCTGCCCCCGCGACGAGCAGATGGGCATCCGGGAACTCAGGGGTGAGCCGCGCCAGGGCATCGAGAGCTACCTGCACACCCTTCTCCGCCTCTAGCCGCGTCGCCACGGCCAGCAGCGGCGTGTCCGCCGCCAGACCCAGTTCGGCGCGGCTGCTGGCGCGCGCCTCATCGTTCGGTCGAAAGCGCGCCGTGTCCACGCCGTTGGCGATGACCGTCACTCGCCCTGGCGCGAAGCCCATCTCACGCCCGTTCTCGCGGGCCACCGACGAGCTGACGGCGATCCAATGCGATACACTCGGCGCGGTCCGCCGCCAGCGCGCGAGGAGCGTGGGCAGCCGCCAGCCCAGCCGCGCCAGGCGGTAGACGCCCCGCGGCGAGCGTGCCCCGCGCCAGGCGGTGATGACCTCGCCCTGGGACGAGCCGTGCAGGATGACGACGCTGGGCAATCCCAACGCCTGCCCCGCGCGGGCCAGATAGCCCAGCCCGCCGGCGCTGTGGCTCAGGATGACGTCGAAGGGGGCGATGGCGTGCTGCTCACGCAGGGCGGCGTAGCTCGCCTCCCACCAGCGCCGCTGGTAGCGCCGCCACGTCGTGTTGGGGATGTAGAGCGTCTGGAGGTTCCACTCGTCCTCTTCGGTCACGCCCTCGGGGTGGGCCGTCGTCACGATGGTGAGCTCGTGGCCGCCCGCGGCCAGCCCGCGCGCCAGCGTATCCGCCTGGCGTTCCATGCCGCCGCGCACGCCATGCGCCAGGGTAATGCGAATGGGCATCCAGATGCGGAGCCGGGTTGAAGGTGGCAGGTCGGAGGTTGCGGGGTCGACCGTTGTGGTCATCGCGTGTGCCGTCCCTTCTTCCTCAGCTTCGCCCACAGGCTGCGCAAGGCGCGCCGCCCGCGAAAGACAGTATCGGAGACGGCGCGGACCAGGCCAAAGCGCCCAATGAAGCGGTAGATGACGGCCAGGTACACAATGCGCGCGAGCGTCGCCAGCGGATTGCCGTAGCGCAGCTCGCGGCGGATCGAGTCGTAGTTGGAGAACGACCCGTTGTGCA
>CAZLBQ010000780.1:0-2289 GCA_964557745.1 uncultured Anaerolineales bacterium | reverse complement strand
GGGATGCCCATGATCTCCTGGATCTGCGGCTCGGTCTGGAGAATGAAGTTCTTGGGGCTGCCGCCGCCTAGGATGATGACCGCGCTCTTGCCGCCGCTGCGCTTGGCGTCGTAGACGATGGCCGTCGTCTCGTTGACGTCGCGCTCGACGTCGAAGGTCAGCTTGTTGCCCGCCATCGCCAGCGCCGCCACGTTCATGCCGATGGTCGAGTCGCCGGGGCTGGAGGTGTACACCGGCACGCCCGCTTCGTAGGCGGCGGTTAACACCGAGACATAGTCGGTGCGCAGCAGGCGTTCCCGCTCGCGCGTGTACTTGCCCATGTGGAAGTGCAGTTCGGCTGTCGTCAGCCGCGCCTGAAATTCAGGCCCGGCGATGACGCGGCGCAGGAAGGCGTCGGACTCGAGCAGGACGTCCTGGTCAAAGACAATGTCGTAAATCCGAATAATCTTATCGTCGCGTAGTTTGACGTCGTCGACAAAGGGTGAGGTCTGGAACAACTCGAACCCCAGGCTGCGGTGCATGTCGTGGTAGAGGTTGGCCCCTGTGGACACGATCCAGTCGATGTAGCCGGCGCGGATGAGCGGGACGAGCGCTGCCGTTCCCAAACCCGTCGGCGTGATGGCCCCTGACAGCGTCAGGCCGACGGTCACGTCGGGTTCGAGAATCTTCTCAACCAGGATGTGCGCCGCCTCCCGCAGCCGCGCCGCGTTGTAGGCAAAAAAGAAGTCGTCGACGAGGTCGATGACCCGTGTCTCGCGTCCGATGGGCTGGGGGTCCAGCTTGCGTCCATAGCTCATGGGGCCTCCTGGGGTGAGGGAAGACGAAGCGCTGTCGCGCGGCCGCTGCCTACAGCAAGACGGCGGCCGTGACGACGGTCGTCCAGCGGCCCTGCTCGTCGCCCACCGCCGACATGGCGATGGACGTGGTGTCGACGATGTGGCCGCCCACGCGGTACTGCTCGCGGCGTTCGAGATAGTCACGGTCGAGGTCAAACGGGACGCCCAGGACCGTCGCCAGCATACCGGCCGCCAGGTCCTCGGCGTAGTCGCCCGCCTCCTGCTCCGTCTGGCCGAACGAATGGTGCTCCGAGAGGTAGCCATACATGCCGGGATCGGCGGGGATGGACACGCCAATCGAGGCCGTCACGACGCGGCGCGGCTCGTTGCTCGCCTGCTCCGACAGCACGACAAACACGATTTCGCCCGGCTCGATGGCATGCAGCCCCTGCTCGCGGGGGATGATGCGGCAGCCGGGAGGCAGAATGGAGGACACACGCACCAGGTTAAAATGGGCGATACCTGCGTCGCGCAACGCCATCTCGAAACTCGTGAGCTTCTCGCGGTGAACCCCGACGCCCCGAGTCAGGAACAGCTTGCGGGGGACGAATCGCATCTTGGGTAGCTCCTTCTCTCTAGCACGCAGGTAGGGTGCGGAGGATACATAAGCGCCAAACACTCTAGAAACCCGTTCTCGCACGAGAAACGGGTTTCCGGATGGGCCTGAGGCGCGACGGATGTTTGCGTTTGGGATAAAATAATGCCCTGAGTCGGGGCGCAAGTCAAATTCAGGGCCAGGTTTGGTAGCGGTTCCAGCATTGACAGCATGCCGCGCTCGGGCTAAAATCTCTGCTCATTCCGCTTCGTGCTGGCTGGGAGCGCTCCCGCCCGTGAAGGGCGCGGCCCGCTTTGTGCTATCGGGACACCCAGGACGAAGCCACCACCTCTAGCAAGGTCAACCGCCTACCATGATGCCCAGCCCCGCCGCCCGCGGCGCGCCTATCTCGCGTCTGTTAGCCCAGGCGCGCGCCCATTGGGTGACCCGCGATACCGTTGTCTGTCCTCTCGTCTATCCTGACGGGTATCATTACACTCTGCACACCTCACCCGATGGCAGCCTCACCATCGGTCCCCATGGCCTCAGCGGGGGCGAAACGTTTCAGCTCACCCTTGACCCCAACGGCCTGAGCCACGGTATCCTGCACACGTTCCCCCACCTCGCGGGGTATAGCGCCCTGCGCCTGGACGCGGCGGCCGTCGCGCGGGCGCCAGAGTTGCTGCGCGGCCAGACCGTCCTGGCGCTCACCGACGACACCGAGACGCTGGTGGACGCGACCGCCCTTCAAATCCCCGGCGCCCTGGACGATCTCTACCACTACGATGGCCCGCTCGGCGTTGTCTGCGACGGCGATACACCGTCGCTGCACGTTTGGGCCCCCACGGCCCAGTCGGTCAAGCTCCACCTCTTCCCCGCGTCCAACGCCCCCGCCGAGGCCGTCTTGCCTATGCGGCT
>CAZLBQ010000779.1:0-2293 GCA_964557745.1 uncultured Anaerolineales bacterium | reverse complement strand
TACGGCGCGATGCGCATTCGCGGCCACCACACCGGCTTCTGGATGGAGGCCATGAGCGGCATCGACATTGCCCTGTGGGATCTGACGGGCAAGGCCCTCGGCGTCCCGCTGAGCAAGCTGCTGGGTGGGAACTTCCGCCAGCGCGTCAAGGTCTACGCCTCCGGCATCCCCGGCCTGCGCGCCGACGCCCCGCCCGACGCCTGGGACCGCCTGAAGACCGCCGCCGAAGACGTGCGCAGCCGCGGCTTCCGCGCCGTCAAGATGGGTATCGGCCTGGGCGTGGCGGGCGACCTGCGCTCCGTCGCCACCGTCCGCGAGACCCTCGGCCCCGACTTCCAGATCTTCACCGACGCCGCCGCCATGTACAACCTGCCGGACGCCATCGCCCTGGGGCGCGGCCTGGAGGGGTTGGGCGTCGGCTGGCTGGAAGCGCCGCTGCCGCCGGAGGAGATCGAGGGCTACGCCCGCCTGTCGCGCAGCCTCGACCTGCCCATCGCCAGCGACCTCATTTTCAACCGCTGGCAGACGCGCGACCTGCTCCTGGCGGGCGGCGTCGACGTGGTCCAGCCCGACGTGTGCCGCGCGGCGGGCCTGACCGAGTGCAAGCGTATCGCCGAGCTGGCCGACGCCTTCGGCAAGGCCGCCACGCCCCACGTCAGCATCGGCTCGGCCATCCACTTCGCGGCCAGCGTCCACCTGGCGGCGGCCCTGCCCAACCAGAGCGTCATGGAGTTCTGGTACGGCGCCAACCCGCTGGGCAACGCGGTCATCACCACGCCGTTCCGCATCGAGCAGGGCTACTTCCACGTCCCCGACGGCCCCGGCCTGGGCATCGACATCCGCGAGGACGAGCTGCGCCGCTATGCCATCTAACCGCGTGGCGGTCACGCCGCCCATGCTGGCCGACATCCCCGGCCTCTTCGACCCGCTGCGCGCCCTGGGCCTGGCCGTGGACGTCAACCCCGGCCCCTACCCGCTGGACGAGGCGGGCCTGGCCCGCTTCGTCGCCGCCGCCCCCGCCGCCCTCATCGGCATGGACCCGGTGAGCGAGGCGTTCCTCGCCGCCTGCTCGACCCTGCGCCACGTCGCCCGCAACGGCGTCGGCATGGACACCGTTGACCTGGACGCGGCCACGCGGCGCGGCGTCCTCGTCACCGCCCCCTATGGGGCCAACAGCACGTCCGTCGCCGAGTTGACCATCGGCCTGCTTATCGCCCTGGCGCGCGGCATCCTCCCCAACCACTATGCCCTCCAACAAGGCAAGTGGCGGCGGCTGCCGGGCATGGAACTGGCGGGCCGCACGCTGGGCATCGTCGGCCTGGGCCGCATCGGCCAGCGCGTCGCCGTGCGGGCGCAGGCCCTGGAGATGCGCGTCATCGCCAACGACATCGCCCCCGACCTGGCCTTCGCCGCCGCGCATGACATCCCGCTGGTCGAGAAGGACGCGCTGTGGCCGCAGGCCGACGTCGTCACCCTGCACGTCCCGCTCACCCGGCTGACGCGCGGGCTGATTAACCAGGAGACGCTGGGCCAGATGCGGCCAGGGGCGCTCCTCATCAACACGGCGCGTGGGCTGATCGTTGACCCGCTCGCCCTGGCCGATGCCCTCGACCGCGGCCACATCGGCGGCGCGGCTCTCGACGTCCACTCCGAGGAGGGCCACGCCGACGACGTCATGCTCGGCCGCCCCAACGTCATTACCACCACCCACCTGGGCAGCTTCACCCACGCCGCCCTACGCCGCACCGCCGAGGCCGCCGTGAGTAGCATCATCGAAGTCATGGCAGGCCGCTGCCCAGCCGACGCCGTCAACCCCGCAGCCTGGAGCCGCTATGAAGATTCAGGACGTTGAAGCCTTTGTTGTCCGCGCGCCCCTGGAAGGCGCCAAGCCCCACTGGGGGGCAGGCTTCTGGGCCAAAGACCCCCAGGCCCACCCTGGTCTGCCCGCCGACCACCCGGGCGACGTCACCACCGAGTATCCGCCCATCTGGCGGTTCCGCGCCCTCTACGCCAACAGCCTGGACGCCGTCGTCGTCCGCGTGACGACCGACACCGGCCTGGTCGGGTGGGGCGAGGCCCACACGCCGGTCGCCGCCGAGGCCAGCCAGGCCATCGTCCAGCACCTCCTGGCCCCGCTGGTCTATGGCCGTGACCCGCTGGACATCCAGCCCATCTGGGAGTTGATGTACTCGACGATGCGCATGCGCGGCCACAACTCCGGCTTTATGCTCGAAGCCATGAGCGGCATCGACATCGCGCTGTGGGACATCGCGGGCCAGGCGCTCGGCGTGCC
>CAZLBQ010000778.1:998-2294 GCA_964557745.1 uncultured Anaerolineales bacterium | reverse complement strand
GCCTGGGGCTAAAGCCCCCAGGCTAGGGTGGCGAAGCCCGCCGAGGCGGGCTGGGGGATGAGGCATTCCGACGTTGGCCGCCTTGGCCCTCACCCCTGGCTCCTGGCTCGCCGCCACTCCGCTACGCTCTGACGCGAGTGGCGGCTCGTCTCCCACTACGGGGGAGAGGGGAACGGCCTGTTTCCCCCTGCCCCCCACTGTGGGGGAAGGGGCTAGGGGATGAGGGGCTGAGAATAGGCTACGACTTGTGTTGGGTGAATTCGGGATGATTCATATGAGATATGAGGCTTAAGCGGCGGGGGACGGCCTACGCCGGAGGCAGGAGGAGTGACCTGTGCTGGACTTCGACCGCTTTGAGGTGCTGACGTTTGACCTCTATGGGACGCTCATCGACTGGGAGACGGGGATCTGGGAGGCGCTGCGGCCCATCCTGGCGCGGCACGGCGTGGCGATGACGCAGGACGCGGCGCTCGAACTGTACGGGGAGTTGGAGGCCGAGGCCGAGGGCGGTCCGTACCAGAACTACAAGACGGTGCTGCGGACGGTGCTGGAGGGGATGGGCGAGCGGCTGGGCTTCACGCCGACGCCGGACGAGCTGGCGGCCTTCCCCTTGTCGGTGCGGGACTGGCCGGCGTTCCCCGACTCGGCCCGCGCGCTCCAAGCGCTCCGGACGCGCTACCGGCTGGCGATTGTCTCGAACGTCGACGACGACCTGTTCGCCTTCTCGGCGCGGCGGCTCCAGACGGATTTCGACTGGACCATCACGGCGCAGCAGGTGGGCGCCTACAAGCCGTCGCCGCGCAACTTCGAAGTGGCGTTTGAGCGCCTCGGCGTGCCGCGCGACCGCATCCTCCACGTCGCCCAGAGCCTGTTCCACGACATCGCGCCGGCGAAGGCGCTGGGCCTGGCGACGGTGTGGGTCAACCGCCGCCACGACAAGGCGGGTTTCGGGGCGACGCCGCCGGCTGAGGCGCAGCCCGACCTCGAAGTCCCTGACCTCCAGACGCTGGCGGCGCAGATGGGGCTGCTGTAAGCGCCGGCTGGTTGTGTCAGCCAGACCTGACAGGTCTTGGAGACCTGTCAGGTCTACACGTGAGAGCACTATGGACAATCCCTTCCTGGCGGCGGATTTCTGGGTGGGGCAGGCGCGGCAGCTGGCTGAGGCGGGTTTCGGGGCGACGCCGCCAGCCGAGTCGCGGCCCGACCTCGAAGTTCCCGACCTCCAGACGCTGGCGGTTCGCATGGGGCTGCTGTAAGCGCCGGCTGGTTGTGTCAGCCAGACCTGACAGGTCTTGG
>CAZLBQ010000778.1:0-898 GCA_964557745.1 uncultured Anaerolineales bacterium | reverse complement strand
AGACCTGTCAGGTCTACACGTGAGAGCACTATGGACAATCCCTTCCTAAGGGCGGATTTCTGGGTGGAGCAGGCGCGGCAGCAGGCCGACGCGGGTGACCTGAACGCGGCGCTGGCGCATCTCAACCGCGCGGCCAGCTACGCGCCGCGGGACGCCAACGTCTACTTCCAGCGGTCGTACGTCCATTGGCGGCGGGGCGACCTGCGCGCGGCCCTGGCGGACCTGGACCGCGCCGACAGTTTCGCGCCCGACAATGTGTACGTGCTGCGCGAGCGCGGCGCCATCCACCTCCTGTTGGGCCAGGTGCCGGCGGCGCTGGCCGACCTGGACCGCGCCCTCGCCTTGCAGCCCAATGCCGTCACCTATACCGACCGTGGGGGGGCGCGGCTGGACGTGGGCGACCCGGCCGGGGCGCTGGCCGACTTCGAGCAGGCGGTCGCCCTGGCGCCCAACTATCCCCGCGGGTACGCCGGGCGCGGCGTGGCACGGCTGCGGCTGGGCGATATGGCCGGGGCGCGCGACGACTGCGACCGCGCCCTGGCGCTCAACCCGAACGACATGGTCAGCCGCTTCAACCGGGGGCTGGCGCGGCGGGCGTTGGACGACGCGGGCGGCGCGCTGGCGGACTTCGACGCGGTCGTGGCCGCTAACCCGCAGGACCTGGATGCCGTGTATCAACGGGGCGTCACGCGGCGGGGCACGGGCGACCTGGCGGGGGCGCTGGCGGACTTCGAGGCGCTGCTGGCGGCGGCCCCGCAGGATGCCGATGGTCTGTTCCAGCGCGGCTTCACGCGCCAGATGCAGCAGGACTGGGCCGGGGCGCGGGCCGACTACGACCACGCCATCGCCCTGCAGCCCGGCCACGCCGGGGCATGGCTGGAACGGGCGCGGGTCCGCG
>CAZLBQ010000777.1:0-2310 GCA_964557745.1 uncultured Anaerolineales bacterium | reverse complement strand
CGACCTGGGGCCGGAGGGCGGCGCGGGGGGGGGCCGCATCATCGCCGAGTGCACGCCGGAAGACGTGGCCCAGGTGGACATCTCCCACACCGGCCACTTTCTGCAGAAAGTCCTGCACGGCCGCTGGGTCCCGGAGGCCGTTACCTTGTAGAGTACCGCCTTCGACTGTCACCCCGAACGAAGTGAGGGGTCTCCTCTGGAGACGGTGGCAGAGTAGATGCCTTGCTCCGCTCGGCATGACTGTCAAGGCCATGACGCCTTCCGCCATCCGGCCCGTAAGGAAGCGCTGCCACCGGCGTCTAACCAGTGCCGGGAGGGGTGGCAGAGTGGACGATTGCGGCGGTCTTGAAAACCGCTATGGGTTTCGGCTCATCGGGGGTTCGAATCCCTCCCCCTCCGCCACTTGACGAACCCGCCAAAATCGGGTATACTATTGCCCCAGACCACGGGGGGGTCGCATAGCCTGGTCGAGTGCGGGCGCCTGCTAAGCGCCTAGGGTGGCTTTATACCGCCCTCGAGGGTTCAAATCCCTCCCCCTCCGCCAACCGTGGTCACGGCCTGATGCTCACCCAGCATCAGGCCGTTGCCATTTTTGGCCCGTCGCGGCTTGACCCGTCCCCCCGCCTGGCCTAGAATCCCCTGTGTCCCGTATCCATCCAGCCCACAAACGCGTGGGCGGCACACAGGAGTGCCCCGTATGCCCCAGACCCGCGTCCTCATCATGGGGGCCGCCGGCCGCGACTTCCACAACTTCAACGCTGTCTTCCGCGACAACCCAGAGTACCAGGTCGTCGCCTTCACCGCCACCCAGATCCCCGGCATCGAGGACCGCCGCTACCCGCCCGAACTCGCCGGCCCCCTCTACCCCGGCGGCATCCCGATCCGTTCGGAGAGCGAACTGACCGACCTCATCCGCGCCCACCGCGTCCAGAAGGTCGTCTTCGCCTACAGCGACGTGACCCACGAATACGTCATGCACCGCGCGTCGCAGGCCCTCGCCGCCGGCGCTGACTTCTGGCTCCTCGGCCCCGACAGCACCATGCTCCGCGCGTCCGTGCCCGTCGTCGCCGTGTCCGCCGTCCGCACCGGCTGCGGCAAGAGCCAGACCAGCCGCAAGCTCGTCGCCCTGCTGCGCGACATGGGCCGCCGCGTCGTCGCCATCCGCCACCCCATGCCTTACGGCAACCTCGCCGCCCAGGCCGTCCAGCGCTACGCCGACTACGCCGACCTCGACCGCCACGGCTGTACCCTCGAAGAGCGCGAGGAGTACGAACCCTACCTCGAACGCGGCGCAGTCATCTACGCCGGGGCCGACTACGCCCGCGTCCTCTCAGAGGCGCAGGCCGAGGCCGACGTCCTCATCTGGGACGGTGGCAACAACGACTTCCCCTTCATCCGCCCCGACCTCCACTTCGTTGTCACCGACCCGCTGCGCCCCGGCCACGAGCTGCGCTACCACCCCGGCGAGACCAACCTGCGCCTGGCCGACGTCGTCGTCATCAACAAGGTCAACACCGCGTCGCCCGACCAGGTAGCGAGCGTCCGCGCCAACGTCCGTAGGGCTAACCCCCGCGCCGTCGTCGTCGAAGCCGCCTCCACCATCACCGTCGACGACCCCGATCTGATTCGCGGCCGCCGCGTCGCCGTGGTCGAGGACGGCCCGACCCTGACCCACGGCGAGATGAGCTACGGGGCGGGCTACGTCGCCGCCCAGCGCTGGGGCGCTTCCGAGATCGTCTCCCCCGTCCCCTACGCCGTCGGCTCTATCGAGGCCGCCTACGCCCGCTATCCCCACGTCCGCGACGTCCTGCCGGCCATGGGCTACGGCGCGGCCCAGGTCGCTGACCTGGCCGAGACGCTGCGCCGCATGCCGGTCGACACCGTCGTCGTCGGCACCCCCATCGACCTGCGGCGCGTGCTGCGCGTCGACCGGCCCATGGTCCGCGTCCGTTACGAGCTAGACGAAGTGTCGCAACCAACCCTGGCCGAGATTGTGGGAGACTGGCTGGAGCGACAGTAAACAAAGGGGCTGGGCCAGGTTTGCAGCCTGGCCCAGCCCCTTTCTGTTATCGAACTCACCCTTCGAGCAGCAGCGTCTCCGGGTCCTCGATGAGTTCCTTGACCCGCACCAGGAACTGGACCGCCTCGCGCCCGTCCACGATGCGGTGGTCGTAGGTCAGCGCCACGTACATCATGGGCCGGATGACGACCTGTCCCCCGACGGCCATCGGGCGCTCCTCGATCTTGTGCAGCCCCAGGATGCCGACCTGCGGCGGGTTGAGGATAGGCGTCGAGAGCAGCGAGCCGAAG
>CAZLBQ010000776.1:0-2311 GCA_964557745.1 uncultured Anaerolineales bacterium | reverse complement strand
CCAGCACCTGCGACGCGGGAAGTATGGATGCGAGACGGTTCATGGGTCAAAGCGCGATTATGGGCTGAACTGGCGGCGCCCGAACGTGCACCTCCCGGGCGACGTCGGCGGCTCCATGAAAGCAGAGGACCGAAAAGAAAGCCGCCCGTACGGCGGGGCGGCTGAAAAGTGGAGTCGATCGCAGATGTGTTTTTTTGCGAATATTACATCAGATGCTTGCCCGCCACCCGATCGACGGTTTGGCGCTTGTCCTTGTCGCGCACCAACTGACGATCGAGCTTGTCCACCAGCTCATCGACGGCGGCATACAGATCCTCGTGCGCGCTCTCGGCGTGAAGCTCGCCGCCCTTGACCTTGATGTTGCATTCCGCGCGTTGGCGTCGGTCCTTTTCCTTGAGGTTGTCCACCGACAGCAAAACCCGGACGTCCATCACCTGCTCGAAATGCCGCGTGATCCGATCCAGCTTGTCCGACACGTAGCCGCGCAACGCCGGGGTCACTTCCAGATGATGTCCGCTGATCGTCAAGTTCATATCCAATCTCCTTGCTTGCGGGGGCGCCGGGGGTCTGCACGACCGGCCGGCCGCCGTGGTCACAGGCACGAGGGCAAGTCAAAAAACCGTCATCGTGCAGGCACATGATGCCCTCGTTCCGGGCCGGCCGCAATCGGTCGCCATGGGGGCGGGCAGTGACATAATCGCCGGATCGCCAACTTGTTTTTGAATGCGCGCCGTGGAACCTTCCGCCCCGCGGTAGCTTTCGCCTCCCGTGAACGCGCTGGCGCAGGGGGGCCGAAAGCCCGCCCCCCCTTCATCCGCCAGACGCTTGCCCATGCCGCAGGGAGTGCTTCATGTTGAACGTTTTCACGCTGTCCAACGGCCGCTTGTTTCAGGAAGAAATCGAGTCGCTGGAAGAGCTCTCGCGCTTTCGCCCGATCTGGGTTGACCTGGAAGACCCGACGCCCGAGGAAAAGCGCTGGGTCAAGCAGTATTTCGGCCTGTCGATTCCCGACGACGCGATGGCCGAGGACATCGAGGAGTCGGCGCGCTTTTATGCCGAGGACAACGGCGAGTTGCACATCCGCAGCGACTTTCTGGTGGCCGACCCGGACGACCCGCACCAGGTGCGCGTGGCCTTCATCCTCAACACCGTCAACGAGCAGCTGCGCAGCCAGGGCGTGCTGTTTTCCATCCACGACGAGACGGTGCCGGCGTTTCGCCTGCTGCGCATGCGTGCGCGGCGCATGCCGGGCCTGCTGACCGACGCCAAGGAGGTGCTGCTCAAGCTGCTGGACGCCGACGCCGAGTACTGCGCCGACACGCTGGAGGGCATCTACGACGACCTGGAGACGGCCGGCAAGAAGGTGCTGTCGGACAACGTGAGCGACGAGCTGGCCAGCGAGGTGCTGGCCGCCATCGCGCGCCAGGAGGACATGAACGGGCGCATCCGCCGCAACGTGATGGACACGCGGCGCGCGGTCAGCTTTCTGATGCGCAGCCGCATGCTGGACGCCGAGCAGTTCGAGGAGGCGCGCCAGATCCAGCGCGACCTCGATTCGCTGGACGGCCACACCACCTTCCTGTTCGACAAGATCAACTTCCTGATGGACGCCACGGTCGGTTTCATCAACATCAACCAGAACAAGATCATCAAGATCTTCTCGGTGGCCAGCGTGGCCCTGCTGCCGCCGACCCTGATCGCCAGCATCTACGGCATGAACTTCAAGTACATGCCCGAGCTGGAGCAGCCCTGGGGTTACCCCTTCGCGCTGGCGCTGATGCTCTGCTCGGTGGCCGCACCGCTGATCTACTTCCGCCGCAAGGGCTGGATGCGCTGAGACCGGCGAGCAATCTGCACGCCCGCGCCCGCTGGCAACCCGCAGCCACGCGTCAAGCATCGGCCGCGGGGGTCGACATTTGACCCATGCGAATGCCACCGAGTGCCGCCATGACCCTGCGCCGCCTGACCACCGCCCTCGCCGCGGCCCTGTGCCTCTGCGCCCTCCCCGCCGCGCCAGCGCTGGCCCAGTTCGCCACCCCGCCCGTGCCACTGCCCGCCCCCGAGCAGCCGATGTCGGCGGCCGAGTCGCCCAAGGCCTACCGCGTCGACGCGGCCCGCCACCTCTACCTCAGCTACCCGATGCAGGTGCTGCGCGGCAAGCTGCCACCGCTGCTTTATGCCATCGCGGTGGTGGAAACCACGCTGGACGCCCGTGGCCAGGTGCTTCAGGTGGCGATCACCCGCGAGCCGGCGGTGGCCAAGGAGGTGATGCCCTGGATCGTGCAGATGATCCGCCGCGCAGCCCCCTACC
>CAZLBQ010000775.1:0-2328 GCA_964557745.1 uncultured Anaerolineales bacterium | reverse complement strand
ATCAGGGCGGCGAGGACGGTCAGTTTCGCTCTCCGTCGGGGATTGCTGTGGCGGCCGACGGAACCGTGTACGTCGCGGACCGGGACAATCACCGCATTCAGCGCTTCAGCGCGAGCGGCGAATTCCTGGGCAAGTGGGCCAGCTACGGCAACGGTGATGACGAACTGTCGTCGCCCGAGGGAATTGCTGTGGCCTCCTGGGGCTCGGTCTACGTGGCCGACACAGGTAACAACCGCATCCAGGTGTTCGAATCAACGTATTCCAACACCTGGCGTGGCGAGTACTACGCCAACGAGTGGTTGACGGGGCCGCCAGATCTGGTGCGCCAGGACGGGGACATCCGTTTCGAGTGGCATTCAGGCCCGCCAGCGCCTGGACTGCCAACGCAGGGCTACTCCGTGCGTTGGGCGCGTCACGCCTACTTCGAGGGAGATACTTATCACTTCACGGTCCTCGTGGACCAGGGAGTGCGGTTGTGGATTGACGAGAAGCTCCTCGTCGATCAGTGGCATAGTCAGGTTGGCGCGGTAACAACGACCGTGCCTCTCGCAGCAGGGTATCATAAGGTGCGTCTGGAATACCGCCATAGCCAGGGTGACGCACATGTCGAGCTTGAATGGCAGGCCGCTTCGCCGGTTCCAAGTGCGACCAATACACCGCAATTCACGCCGACGTCGGCCACGACACGAGCGTTAACAGCAACGCCAAGCGCCACCTCGACACTAGTGTTGGTACCGACCGACACAGCAACATCCACGACGACAACCACGGTCACAAGCACAACATTCCCGACAACTACGCCTACGCGGATCGACATGGTAACCAAGACGCCTACGCCAACGTTCACGCCGACGCCTTCCGTCACCCCAACCGCAACGAGTGCTCAATCCCCAGTTCTCTTCCTGCCACTTCTCCTGAAGGGGCCGCCCCCTCTCCCCGTCGGGCCTTAGGGACTGCGTCGTGGTGCCTGTACGCATCGTTACGTCCAGCACTATCTCGGGCATGACATCGCGGTGCTACTCCTCAAGGAGTAGCGAAGAAATAGATCTATGGGAGTCACCACGAAATGAACTCGTTTCAGGCACGAAATCGGCTTGTTTGGGGCCTTTGCCTACAGCGTCGGATGGACCAGCGTTCTCGCCTTCCAACCAGCCATTTCCCGACCTCTCCTCCGCGCGACCGCGTCGGGAAAGCGAAACTCGACCGGCTTCTCCCCTTTTGCGCTTCAGTTTCCCGGACCACCTCGCCGGGAAACTGAAGCGCGCCACGTCTCCAGCCCCTTCTCGCTAGAGTTTCCCGACTCTCCCCGCCGGGAAAGCGAAGCTCTCCCCCTCCGCCTTGGCCTCTCGCCATCTCATCTCCCCGCACCGCCACGTCCTCCATCGAGAAGCGGCCCAGCCCGCTTGAGTTTCCCAGCTCGTCGCAAACTGGCGCGCCGGGAAAGCGCCGGGAAAGCGCCGGGAAACTGAGCCCAGCTATAGTGGAGATACTTGTGCATGGTTCGTCGGCGTGACCTTACCGCCGTCAGGGGTGATCCACCCTGGGCTACCTGGGATCGCGGGCGAAGGCTCAGCCTCGCCCCACGAGCTTGCTCTCCCCGTCCGCCCCTCGGATCAACGGCGCGGCTCGGCCGCCCTCCCGCTGGATAGAGCGTGCTCTCCACGGGACGCATCAGAGCCAACTGACCATCCGCTCGGCGTTACCCTGACCGTTGGAAAGGAGGTTCATTTGCTCGCGGCTGACTGACAACCCAATACGGCTGGCGGCGGTAGACCACGCGATGGCGTTCCAAGACGCGATACCGCGATGGCCCGCTGTGCCTTGCCTTGCCTCGCCCTGTTCATCCGCCCTCGACGCCGAGCCTCGCGCTTGGCGTCCGCCATGTCTTCGGGAGGCTGTGATGCTCGAAGTCCCAGGGAATGATGCCCATGTTGAGAACAGACTGCTCCGCGATGTCTGGCCGCGCTGGCTCCATCAGATGCGCGCCTGGTGGCAGCAGGTTCGGCGCCGCTTGCGCCCGGTCCCCATCGTCGTCATGGTCGCCGACGCTACGCAGCGCGCGACGCTGGAGTGCGAGGTGCGGTCCGGCCTGCGGTGCTTGGAGCGCGTGTTGGGACGGGCGACGTTCACGAACCTGACGGTGGTCGTCCAGCACACCATCCACCTCGATCATTCCGTGGCCGGCTGCACCCATGTCGGGCAGCGCGCGGACGGCTCGACCTTCGCCCTGGTGCGCCTGGCCCTCCGCGTCGACGGCCGCGACCTCAGCCTCGACGAGGTGCTGGCCATCCTGACCGAGCAGTGCATCGGCCTGGCGATCCAGCAGGC
>CAZLBQ010000774.1:0-2334 GCA_964557745.1 uncultured Anaerolineales bacterium | reverse complement strand
GGGCCTGGAGCGTCAGCGCCACCTGCCGGGCGGCGTCCCAGAGCGCCAGCGCCTAGCCGGAGGGACGCCGCAGCAGGTAGTCCAGGCGGACAGCGTGGAGTTGCTGGTGGATCTGGCGCTGCAGGCTGCGCTCCGCGTCCACCCGCAGGCGGTAAACCATCGTATGCTGGATGTACATCAAGACGCCACGGGCGAGGATGAACACGATGAGCAGCACGGCGCCCAGTTGCAAGCGGGCGGCCAGCGAGGGCGTGGCCAGCTCGACGGGCAGCCAGGCGCTGATGCGCGAGAGCAATGAGCCGCCAGCGCCGCCGAGCAGGAGGAGGACGAGGCCGGCTCCCAGGCTCTCGATGAGGGCAAGGCAGAGGCCCGCGCAGAGGAGAACCAGGGCGGGGCGCCAATAGATGAGAAGGAGGCGGGCAAACGAGCCGTACCCGCCTTGTTCAGGCTTCAGCACGGTACTGGCTCGCCATCATATCGATGAGAGCGCGCATCTGTTCGCGCACGCTGTCGGGCGCCAGCACCTTGACCGACGGCCCCCACGACAGTAGCCAGGGGAGCAACTCGCGCGGCGAGCGCGGGCGAAAGACCATGACGACACCCGCCGGGTGCGCTTCCTCGCGGACGAAAGAATAGTGGCGCTCTTCCCGCGCCCAGCGAGCGTCGGCGTGGGTGAATAGGGCGTGGACCTCTTCGTCGCCGTATTCCATCTCGCGTCCACCCCGCAAGGTGAATTCGCGGCGCCGGGTGAAGGTCCGTCCGGTCCGCGTGACGCGCTCCATGCGGTCCAGGCGGAAGGCGCGCATGTCCTGGCGTGAATGGCAGTAGGCGACCAGCATCCAGACCCCGCCCACCTGCACCAGACCATGCGGCTCGACGTCGCGCTCGGTGGGTTCCCCGAAGCGGGCCTGGTAGACGAGGTGGACGACGACGTGATCCATGACGGCCTGGCGGATGGTGGCCAGCCGCTCGTCGAGGACTGGATCACGGGGGCGGATGCGGCTGACGAAGCGTAGCGAGTCCTGGAGAAAGGCCACTTCCTGGCGCGTCGTCTCCGGCAGCAGCTTGTCGATTTTCTTGCGGCCGGTGTCGACGGCCTGGCGGTATGGGGCGTCGAGTTGCTCGGCGACAAAGGCTGCGCCGAGGAACAGCATACCGGCTTCCTCAGCAGTCAGCATCACCGGCGGCAGGAAGTAGCCCTCGGCCAGGGTGTAGCCGTAGCCGGGCGTGGCGACAACCGGGACGCCTGCCTCGCACAGGGCTTCGATGTCGCGGTAGACTGTGCGGACGCTGACTTCAAACTGGGCGGCCAGGTCTTCGGCCCGCGTGGCGCGGCGCGCCTGGAGTTCGAGGGTAATGGCGAGGAGGCGGTCGGTGCGGTTCATGCCCGGTCAAAGGTGATCTTGTCGTAGATCTCGCGCAGGGGGAGGCGGCAGCCTATGGACGCCAGGTCTACCACGTCGTCGCGGCAGTTGAACTCGGTCAGGAACCAGTCGCCGTTGGGCTGGCGCACCTGGCGCTCGACCAGGGGCTCGTCCTGGCTGACCATCAGGTACTCTTCCGGTGTGACGTACGTCTTAGGTAGGGCCGACACGTCGCGCTTCCCTCGCTACCCTAGATAAACAGGTCGTTGACGGCCATCCGCCAGCCGGGCACAGCCGGTTCGGCTTCGGCCACTTCGCCCCGGCGGTAGACCGTCGGGGTCGTTGGGTCCGTCGCACGATAGACGCGGACGGTATCCCGGCCCAGCAGATCGACATCCCAGACCACGAGCGTGCCCGCGGCGAAGTAATCAGCGCGCTTGCGGGCCATCTGGCGCTCGGCACGCGCCCCGTAGTCGCCCTCGCTGCGCACCTCAACCGCGAAGACGGGCGCCCCCTGGAGGAACTTCATGCCCGAGCGCGGGCCTTGATAGAGGGCGACGTCAGGGCTAAACGACTGGCGGTGAGGCAGGTCGACCAGGAAGGCCACGTTGTCGGTATAGGCCCGCCCGCTGCCCGTCGTCCGCGACCACTCGCGCAGGCTGGCGAAGATCTCCCCCGCCACGGTGTTCGGCAGATCACCCGTTGGACTCATCCGGACCACGTCCCCCTCGACCAGTTCGGCTTTCTCTGCTATGGCGTACAGATCCTCGACACCGGCCTGAGACTTGACTGTCATCGCCGTCTCTCCGCAGTGTATCCCGCCCCAAAGAAAGCTCTCCGCTGCCTCCTCCTCGGAGACAGCGGAGAGTGAGGTCAGCCTACCGCTTCTTGCTCTTGCCGTTCTTGGTGTCGCGGCGCGGCGGGGGCGCGCCGCGCTGCGCCTGGGTTGGCGCGGGCGCAGCCGGGGCAG
>CAZLBQ010000773.1:0-2340 GCA_964557745.1 uncultured Anaerolineales bacterium | reverse complement strand
CATACTCATGGCGATGAGCGCGTTCCTTACCTTTGGCTCATGGCTGGTTGACCCTGGGCATGGGCCAGCCCATCTCGTCGACCTCGTGAATGGGGTCGAGGAGGAGCAATGCTTGCATGTCCATGTACTTCTGCAGCACGGGCGTCTCAAACGGGCGGGGCGGGGCGGCGGCCACGCGTGGCGCGGGAGCGGGCGTTCGCGTGGCGTCGGGGGCGATCAGGTCCTCGGCCACTAGCGACTCGACCAACTGAGCGACGCCGCTCCTGACCAGCGACGACTCTCCCATGTAGGCGCCGGCAATCTGCGCCTCAATCTCGTCAAGGGTCGCGCCGGCCTCCACCAACTGCCAGATGTCGGCGGCGGCCCCAGTCAGGGTGTAATAGTTGCCATTGTCCAGGTTGATGATGACCAGTTCGTCGTCGAAGGCTTCGTAGACGACTTTCTTGGGGACGCGAAATCGGGTACTTGTCATGCGTGGCCTCATTGGCGACTCAACAGACGACGTGACCGTTCAACGTGGCGTTCTACTAAAGAACGCGGTGGTGGCAGAAAAGATACGCTGTCGAGAGCGCGGTCCTAGCTCAACAATCGGTCAAGAGCGGCGGCGATTCGACTGCGGGCGACCGGGAGTGAATACCGTTCGGAGACCAGGTCAAAGCCGCTGCGAGCCAGAAGCTGAGCCTGATCCGGGTGCGTGACAAGCCGCAGGATCGCGTCCACGAAGTCCTCAGGGCTTTCCGCAGGCAGGAAATGAGTCTGCGGCATCGCTTCAAGGCCCTCCACTCCTTTGGCTGTGCTCACCACAGGCAGACCGGCCGCGAACGCCTCCAGGATTTTGTAGCGCGTTCCGCTCCCCTGGAACAGCGGGACGACCATGACCGACGCCTGGGCGAAGTAGGGCCGGGTGTCGGGAACCCTGCCCGTGACCACGATATGCGGGTGACGGTGCGCCGCGTCGAGCAGGGCGGGCGATGGGTGGCTCCCGACAAGCAGCAAGCGGGCAGCGGGGCGGCGCTCGACGAGGCGGGGGAACACTTCCTGGATGAGAAACAGCGCAGCGGCCTGGTTGGGCGGGTAATGGAGCAGGCCGGGGAAGATCAGAGTCGGGCCGGCCGACGGTTGGGGACGCGCCCTCTCATAGCTGGCAACGTCGACGGTGTTCGGGATGACCTGAACCTCCGCGCCAGGGTGGTAGAGCTTGCGGACCAGCCGCGCGTCAGGCTCGCTGCACACCCAAACCTGGTCGGCGCGGGCGACCGCCGCGGCCTCGATCTGGGCCATGTGTTCCGCGAGTTTGAGCCGCGCCCAACGGCTGGCACGGCCGCCCGCTTCGCTCGCAGTGACTTCGCGGTAGAGCGCCGCTTCGACATTGTGGGCGTCGAACACAACTCGGCAGCCCAGCGCTCTTAGCATGTCAATGTATGGATGCAGCCACAACTGGGCGACGATGACTACGTCGGGCCTGAATTCGCGCACGCTAGCCTCGAGCTTGGCCGCAGCATGGAGGGAGAAGAGAGGAGGGGAGAAGGCCGCCGGGACGGCAGACGTGTCGACGCTGGCGCTGGCCGGTTTGTCCGGCTGGGCAAAGGTCGGATCCTGAGCCGCGCCCCACAGAGCGATGTCGTCGCACGGCGCCGCCCTCACAACCTGGTCGCGCAGCCCGAACACGCCCACCCGCGCCACGTCCAGCAGCGCCTGGACGGTCTGCCAGTTGCGCAGTTCCGATCCACTAGCGGCCGGGAACGGCAGGTCCAGGACGACGACGAGGACGTTCGGCTTCACCCCGCTCAGCAACTGGCCCATCCCCACTCCTTAGCGCAGCTTTCCCACAGGAAAACGTCGGGTTGGCAGGCGAGATACGGTTCGCCAAGCGACCGTCACGGGGATTATCGAGGGTCCAGCCATTCAAGATAGACGGTCCTGACTTGCTCGGCCTGGCGCGCCAGGGAGAAGACCGTTGCGGCGCGCGCCCGCCCGGCCTTGCCCATCGCCTGCCGGGTTTGGGGCGAGCGGGCCAGCCGCAGCATGGCGGCGGCGAGCGCGTCGACATCGCCCGGAGGCACCAGCAAGCCCGTCACCTCATCCACGACAATCTCGCGCGGCCCGCCATGCGCTGTGGCGACGACCGGCAGCCCGCAGGCCATCGCCTCGACCACGCCGCGGCCAAAGGCCTCGGGATGGGTAGAGGGGAGCACGTAGACATCCACGGCCTGTAGCAGGCGCGGAATGTCGCGGCGAAAGCCGGTGAGGACAACGTGACGCTCCAGATCGAGGCTTGCCACCTGGCACGCCAGGTCAGCCACCCGCGCCTCGTCGCCCGGCGCGGCGTCACCTATCACT
>CAZLBQ010000772.1:0-2341 GCA_964557745.1 uncultured Anaerolineales bacterium | reverse complement strand
CCGCGTCGTCCGGCGCGGACGGCATCATCTCCGGCACCGGCACGCTGACGTTCCCCTCGTGGTGGACGTCGAAACCCAGCGCCGCCAGGCGGTCGTTGAGGCCGGCGTAGCGCGCGGCATACGGTCCCATGTCGACGCCGCGCCGCCGCTGGCCGAGGTCCATCGGCACGCCCACGATACGGACCACACCGGCCGCCTGGGTCACGCGCCCGCCTCGCTCGTGCGCAGGATAGCGTCGGCCAGCTTCTCCCACGCCCATACGCGGCGCTCGCCCGCGTCCTCCAGAATCGACTCGGCGACCTGGACAATGGTGCCGTGCGCCGAGCGGGGCGAGATGAACGCCTCTTTCCACTCCGGGGCGGCGTAGTTCTCGTCGACGACGCGATAGCCGTGCGCCTTGATGAGGGCGACAAACTCTTCAATCTGGCGCACCTTGAACGTCATGTGGTGGACGCCTTCGCCGTAGCGCTCCAGGAAGCGGGCGACGAAGCTGTCGGGGCGCAGCGACTCGAGCAACTCGATCTTGCTCCCGCCCGGATAGACGAGTTGCACCCAGCGGAAGCCCTGCGCCTCCTGGTCCATCGCCGTGTACAACTCCCCGCCGAGCAGGTCGCGGTACAGGGGCAGCGCGTCGGGAATGCGCCGCACGGCCAGCGCTGTGTGGTCCAGCCGCACCACGTACTTCTGCAACTCCTGGTCAAGCATCAGCCCACCCTCTTACCATCCGCCATCCGCTATTGGCTATCTGCCATTCACCATTTGCCATCTGCCATCTGCCATCTGCCATTCGCCATTCGCCATCCGCCATCCGCCACGCGCCTACCGCCCAATCTCCACGCCGCCCCGCCCGGCCTCGCGGCTGGGCGCGAAGATCACACCGCCGCGCCCCGCGCCCTGGCGAGCGTCCTCCGTGTCCTCGGCCCCCTTCTCGCGCAGCGTCTTGACCAGGGCCGACAGCGCCTCCCACTCGGGCGTGGTCAGTTGGAGGCGGCCCGCACGGTCGAGGATGGCTTGCGCCAGGGCGAGTTGAATCTTAGCCGTCACCTCCCGCGCCGCCTGGTAAGGGGTCCAGTCGAGGCCGGCCGCGCGGGAGAACTCCTGGGCGGCCGGCGTGTGGGGCACGTCCTTGAGCCACGCCAGGGCCTTCACCCCCGCCCGCTGCGCCGCCGTCCACTCGACGCCCATGGGGGCGTGGATGTCCGCGCCGAGGAGGAAGAGGTAGACATCGGCGCGGCCGGCCTGGAGCGGGTCGCCGGGTGAGGCGTCCAGCGGTCCCGGCGTGTAGGCGACCTCCCAGCCCACGTCGACGGGCAGCCCGGCCACGGCGCGCCCGACAATCTCGCGCTCCGCGCCCAGGTCGGGCGAGATGCTCACATACAGGCGAACACGGCTCATGCCTCCGCCTCCACGATACACAGCTCTACGTCATGAACGCATTCGGGCAGCGACGGCCCCTCGTTGGTCGTCGCAATGATACGCGGAGTCGAGACATGGGGCAAGGCGGCTCAGGCCTTCGGCAGCCAGACCTGCATCGCGCCTGCGCCTCGATGACCCCAGGCGTAGTAGGGGATGGCCGTCAGCGGCGTGGTCCTGCTGAGGTCCAGCGGTCGGTACAGCTCGTCGCCCCACGCCGCCGATATCTGGCCCGCCGCGCGGAGTATCGTCACGCCGCCCAGCAGGTCGGGCCGCGCCTCGACGGCGATGGGCGCGGCGGTGCTGAGGCCGGCGGCCAGGATGTCCTCGGCGTGGTCGGCCTGCTCCAGGCAATACACCAGCGGCCCGCGCTCCAACGCGACACACCCCTGGTCCGCCTCGACCCGCGGGTTGGCCTCGATCAAACGCACCGCCATTGCCAGGTCGAGGTCCACCACGTCGCCCGCCTGCCACGCCCGCTCGAGCGTCAGGTAGCCTTGCGCCATGCTGGCCGCCACCGGCTGGCCGTTGACGCGCGCCGTCGCCCCGTCGCACCAGCCGGGGACGCGCAGGCGGAGCGCCCACGGCCCACCGCTCGTCTGTGCCACGGTCAGCCGCACCGTACCCTGCCAGGGATAATCGGTTGTCATGGTCAGGCCGACCGGACCGCTGGCGAGGTCGGTCTGGAGCGTGGCGCCGGCGTACTGGTGGATCGACAGGCCGTCGTTGTCCGTCGTGGCGAGGTAGTGGCCCAGGGAGGCGAGCAGCCGCATGACGTTGGGCGGGCAGCACGCGCACGGGAACCACGGCAGACGCTCGTAGCCGCCCGCGCTCAGGAGGGGATTGACGTAGAAAAAGGCTTTGCCATCCAGGGAGACGCCGCTGAGGAAACCGTTGAACAGCGTGCGCTCGATGAGGTCGGCGTAGC
>CAZLBQ010000771.1:0-2345 GCA_964557745.1 uncultured Anaerolineales bacterium | reverse complement strand
GGGGCCGTACTCGTCAGCAACGCTGTCGCATTCCTGGGCGCGGCGTTGGGTGAGTGGAACGTCTAGCTCATCCTGCACCTTGTCGCCGACCTGCCTAACGCCAACCCTGGCCCGGCGGTGGTGACGCTGTTCGTCCTCCTGCTCGTCGTCTGGCACGGGCTGTTTGGCTGGCTCGCCATACGCGAGACACGCGAGAAGCCCGTGCCATCGGCAGCCAGCGCCGGGCGGCTGGGCCTGGCCGCGCTGCTGGCCCTGCTGCCGCTGCTCGCCATCCTACCCCTGAGCCTCCAGCCGACGTACGCCGACATGTACGTGCGCATTGGCCAACTCTACAGCCAGTTGGGCCAGTGGCCCCAGGCTGTCGCCGCCTTCGACGAGGCGACGGCGCGCTGGCCAAACCAGGACTTCTTCCTGCCCAACGTCGCCCAGGCTTATCTCGGTCTGGCGCAGACCACCACCGACCCGCAGGCGCGGCAGGCGGCCTTCGAGCGGGCGCGGGCGACCCTCCAACAGGCCAGCGCGCTCAGCCCGCGCAATCCAGAGTACCTGGTCAACCTCGGGGCCGCTGAGCAGTACTGGGCCGACAAGTGGGCCGCTGCGGGGGACAAGACGGCCTTCCAGGCCCAGGCGGCCGAGCACTACCGCCAGGCGGCGCTGCTCGCGCCGCGTGATCCCAACGTCCTGCGCCGCTGGGGCCGGCTGGCGCTGGACCAGGGCAATCCTGCCCAGGCGGCGCAACTCCTGGAACGCGGCCTGCCGCTGCTTGTGCCGCCGGGGGAGACGCCGGTCGTCGCCCAGACACGGCAGTTCGCCACCGAGATGCGCGCCGACCTGGCGCGCGCCTACCAGGCTCAAGGCCGCACGGCGGACGCCGTCGCCCAGGCGCGGGCGGCGCTGACGACGGCGACGCCGGAGACGCGGCCGGCGGTGGACGAACTGCTCAAGAGCCTAGGGGTCAGCGGGTCATGACACGCGCAGTGACGATTGGCGTGGCGGGCGGCTCCGGCTCGGGCAAGACGACGGTCGCCCATGCCATCCTGGCGCGCGTCGGCCGCCACCGCATCGCCCACCTGGAGCAGGACGCCTACTACCGCGACCTGAGCCACCTGTCCCTGGACGAGCGGCGGCGCTACAACCTGGACCACCCCGACGCCATCGAGACCGACCTGCTCGTCGCGCACCTGGCCCAACTCCAGGCGGGCCGGGCCATCGACGTCCCCGACTACGACTTTGCCAGCTACTGCCGCCGCGAGACGACCCATCTCCTGGAGTCGCGCCCGGTGATTCTCGTGGAGGGCATCCTCATCCTGGCCGAGAAGAGCGTGCGCGAGCGCCTCGACATCAAGGTCTTTGTCGACACCGACGCCGACCTGCGCTTTATCCGCCGCCTGCGGCGCGATACCGTCGAGCGCGGCAGGACGCCCCAGTCGGTGGTGGACCAGTACCTGGCGACGGTGCGCCCGATGCACCTGGAATTTGTCGAGCCAAGTAAGCGCTACGCCGACATCATCATCCCCGAAGGCGGCTTCAATCGTGTGGCGCTGGCGATGATCGCGGCGCGCATCGAGGAGATCGCGGCGGCGACGGGGGACACGGGTGAGGCGGCTACGGATGGTTGAGCAGAGGCCCGCGCCCGCGACCGCCGCGCCTGTCAAGCGCCCCCGCGTCAGCGTTGTCATCCCGACCTACAATCGGGCCGACCTGGTCGGGCACGCCATCCGCAGCGCCCTGGACCAGACGATGGACGACTTAGAGGTCATCGTCGTCGACGACGGCTCGACCGACGGCACGCCCGACGTCCTGGCGCGCTTTGCCGACCCCCGCGTGCGCGTCATCCACCAGGCGAACAAGGGCATCAGCAGCGCGCTTAACACCGGCTTTCGCGCGGCGGCGGGCGACGCCGTCATCATGCTCGGCTCGGATGACCGCTTCCTGCCCTACTGCCTGGCGCGCCTCGTCGCGGCGCTGGACGCCCATCCCGACGCCGTCCTGGTCTATGGGCGGGCGCAGGCGATGGACGACCTGGCGCGGCCCCTGCCCCAGATCACCGGCAACCCGGAACCATTCCCCGGTCAGACCCTGCGCAGCATCCTGTACGGCGACTTCGTGGCGACCATCGCCGCGCTCACGCGGCGCGACGCCCTGTTCGCCGTCGGCCTGTGCGACGAGCGCCTGAGCGGCAACGAGGACTGGGACCTGTGGATTCGGCTGGCGACGCGCGGCCCGTTCGTCTTTGTCGACACTGTGCTGGCGCAGTTCCGCGTCCCCCCGACACGCTTCACGGCGGCGCGCGGCGAGGCCCTGGCCCACCTAACCCAGGGCCGCCTCGCCATCCTCGACAAGGC
>CAZLBQ010000770.1:0-2360 GCA_964557745.1 uncultured Anaerolineales bacterium | reverse complement strand
TTTGCCGAGAAGGCGTTGGCGCGGGCGGCGGGGCTACCCCACGTGGTGGCCGGGCAGACGGTGGACGCGCGCCCCGACCTGGCTTTCAGCCACGACAACACGGCGGCGATTGCGCGCACGTTCTACAGCCTGGGCATCCAGAGGGTGCGCTATCCAGAGCGGCTGGCCTTCACCATGGACCACGCCGTCCCCGCGCCGACCACCGCCCACGCCCAGAACCACGCCGACACGCGCCGCTTCGCCCAGGAGCAGGGCGTCCGCCACGTCTTCGAGGTCGGGCGCGGCATCTGCCACCAGGTGTTGAGCGAGGAGGCGCTGGCGCTGCCGGGGCAGACCGTCCTGGGCGCGGACAGCCACACACCGCACTTTGGCTGGCTCGGCGCGTTCGCGGCGGGCGTTGGGCGCAGCGAGATGGCGGCCGTCTGGGCGACGGGTGAGCTGTGGCTGCGGGTGCCCGAGAGTGTGCGCGTCCACCTGAGCGGCGTCTGGCCCGTGGGCGTGACCGCCAAGGACTTCTGCCTGCGCCTGATTGGCGACCAGGGGGCCGACGGCGGCATCTACCTGTCCATCGAGTTCGGCGGGCCGGCCCTGGCGGCGCTGTCCATCGACAGCCGTGCCGTCATCCCCAACATGATGGCCGAGTTTGGCGCCAAGAACGCCTACCTCGCGCCCGACGACCTCGTCTTCGACTACCTGGCCCCGCGCCGCGCCCGCCGCACGGGCGAGCCGGTTGCAGCCGTGCACGAGGCCATCGTCGCGGACGCGCTCTACCCCGACCCCGACGCCGTCTACCAGGCCGAGTACCACTACGACGTCAGCCGCCTGGAGCCGATGGTCGCCCTGCCCCACCGCGTCGACAAGGTTGCGCCTGTGTCGCAAATGCGCGGCACGCGGGTCCAGCAGGCGTTCCTGGGTACGTGCACCAACGGACGGCTGGAGGACTTGCAGGCGGCGGCGGCGGTTGCACGCGGGCGGAAGGTGGCGGCCGGGACGCGGCTGCTCGTCATCCCCGCCTCCAGCGAGGTCTACCTGGACGCGCTGCGGGCAGGCTACATCGAGACGCTCATGGAGGCGGGGGCGAGTATTGGGACGCCGGGCTGCGGGCCATGCATGGGCAACCACATGGGCGTGCCGGCCACCGGCGAAGTGACCATCAGCAGCGCTAACCGCAACTTCCAGGGGCGGATGGGGACGCGCGAGAGCGAGATCTACCTGGCGAACCCCGCCGTGGTCGCGGCGAGCGCCATCGCGGGCTACATCATCGACCCACGCGAACTAACCTGACGTCCCTTCCTATGACTTCCTACACCTTCCCACGGCTTCCTATCTCTTCCCACGTAGGAAGACATGGGAAGGCGTAGGAAGGAGTCCTGGTGGTGGAGAGCCTATGATCCTGCGCGGCCGCGCCTGGAAGTATGGTGACGACGTCAACACGGACGTCATCTTTCCGGGCAAGTATACCTACAACGTCAACGATCCGGCCGAGATGGCGAAGCACGCCCTCGAAGACCTGGACCCGTCGTTTGCGTCCCAGGTTCAGGCGGGGGACATTGTCGTCGGCGGGCGCAACTGGGGCAACGGCAGCTCGCGCGAGCAGGCGGTGACGGCCCTACGCCACGCGGGCGTCACGGCGCTCATCGCCAAGTCCATCGCCCGCATCTACTTCCGCAACGCCGTCAACAACGGCCTGCTGCCCGTCGTCTGCCCGCCGGCCGTCGACGCCATCCAGAACGGCGAGACGGTCGAGATCGACGTCGAGAACCACGTGGTGCGCTGCGCGGCAGGGACGTTCTCGTTCCCGCCCCTCTCGCCCAGCACGCAGGCCATTCTCGAAGCGGGCGGCCTGATTCCGATGCTCAAGCGGAAGCTGACTGGCGCTGCGACGGCCGACCGCTGACCACCGACCGCCAATCCGTAGCCAGCGGTCGGCCGTCAGCGGTCGGCCGTCAGCCAGGAGAGACCCTCGACATGCTCGAATTGCGGTTCGCGCCCTACGTCCAGGGCTTCAGCGTCAGCATGGCCTTGATTGTCGCCATCGGCGCGCAGAATGCCTTCGTCCTCCAACAGGGCTTGCGGCGGTCGTATGTCGCCGTGTCGGCGCTGACGTGCGCCCTGTGCGACGCCCTGCTCATCAGCCTGGGCGTGGGCGGCTTCGGCGCCATTGTGGCCCGCACGCCGTGGCTGGCGGCGGTGACGACGTGGGGCGGCGCGCTGTTTCTGCTGGTCTACGGCTTCCGCTCGTTCAAGTCGGCCCTCCAGTCGAACGCCCTCCAGACGGACGCGGCAGGGGCGCGGCTCAGTCTGCGGGCGACGGTCCTGGGCCTGCTGGCCGTCAGCCTGCTCAACCCGCACGCCCTGCT
>CAZLBQ010000769.1:0-2367 GCA_964557745.1 uncultured Anaerolineales bacterium | reverse complement strand
CGCCGCCGACGAGGACTCCATCCTCGACATCGCCGACCACCTGCCGGCCGAGGCGGCCGAGGCGGTCCTCGAACTGGCTGTCGGTGGCCGGCCGCGCCCGACCGTGGTCACGGCTGCCACCCCCTTCACCCACCCGGATGCCCAGCGCCGCTTCCGCGTCGTCAGCGACACCGATGAGCTGGCCCTCGCCCTGGACTCGCCGTGGGACCGCTGGACGGTGTTCCTCCACCCGGCCCAGCGGGAGCTGGTGGAGCGGCGCTTCGGCGGCCCGGCGCGCGTCTCGGGTTCGGCGGGCACGGGCAAGACCATCGTCGCCCTGCATCGCGCGGTGCACCTGGCCCGCGCCAACCCCGACGCCCGTGTGCTGCTGACCACCTTCTCCGAGCCCCTGGCCAGCGCCCTACGCGACAAGCTGAAACTGCTCATCGGCAGCGAGCCGCGCCTCGGCGAGCGCATCGAGGTTGACGCCCTCGAAGCCGTCGCCCAGCGCCTCTACCGCCGCCGCCTGGGACCGGCCAGGCTGGCCTCGGCGGACGACATTCGGGCGCTGCTCCGCGAGGCCGCCCGCGCCCGGCCCGACCTGCGGTTCACCGAGAGCTTCCTGCTGACGGAGTGGGAGGATGTGGTCGACGCCTGGCAGCTCGACACCTGGGAGGCTTACCGCGACGTCGCCCGCCTGGGCCGCAAGACGCGCCTGCCTGAGAAGCAGCGCGCCGACCTGTGGCGCCTGTTCGAGCACGTGCGCGCCGGGCTGAAGGCGCGCGGTCTGCTGACCGAGGCCGAGGTGTACAGCCGGCTGGCCGCCAGGCTCACCGCCGACCAACGTCCACCCTACGACTTCGCTGTCGTCGACGAGGCGCAGGACGTTAGCGTGCCGCAGTTGCGCTTCGTCGCCGCGCTGGGGGCCGACCGCCCCGACGCCCTCTTCTTCGCCGGCGACCTCGGCCAGCGCATCTTCCAACTGCCCTTCTCGTGGCGCTCCCTCGGCGTCGACGTTCGGGGCCGCTCGGCGACGCTGCGCATCAACTACCGCACCTCGCACCAGATCCGTGCCCAGGCCGACCGGCTGCTTGGCCCGCAGGTCACCGACGTCGACGGCAACGTCGAGGACCGCGCCGGGACGATCTCCCTGTTCAACGGCCCCGAGCCGGTGGTGCGTGTCCTCGCCAGCCCCGAAGAGGAAGAGACGGTCGTCGGCGAGTGGCTGATGGCGCGCGCGGAGGAGGGGGTCGCGCCCGAGGCAATGGGCATCTTCGTGCGCTCTGACGCCGAGGTGCCCCGCGCCCAGGCCGCCGTGGCAGCCGCCGGGATGGAGGCGGTAGTGCTGGACGAAAACGTCAAGGTCGTGGAGGGTCGCGTCTCCATCGGCACCATGCACCTGAGCAAGGGGCTGGAGTTCCGCTCCGTGGTGGTCATGGCCTGCGACGACGAGGTCATACCGCTCCAGGCGCGCATCGGGATGATCGGCGACCAGGCCGACCTGGAGGAAGTGTACAACACCGAGCGGCATCTGCTGTACGTCGCCTGCACCCGCGCCCGCGACCACCTGCTGGTGACGGGCGTCGCCCCCGCCTCCGAGTTCCTCCAGGACCTGACCGGATAGGTGAATACACGTGGTTGTCTAGCGTTCTGACTGGTAGCGCTTTGGGTCATCGTTGGGGTCGTCTAGATCGTGGTACGCGGTCCGGAGAGCGTCGCCCCGCAGGCGCTCCTCACGCACTAGCGCGCTCAAGTCGCCCATGTACTCGGCTCGGCAGTACTCGCGCAACGTGTGACTGCCGTCGGAGCGGCGGTCGACCCAGATGTAGGTCAAGCAGTTGATGAGTAAGTCACTGACAGCCAACCCTCGTCGGTGAAGGAACCTCCACCAAAACCCCCGTCTCGACCTCTAGACAGGTAATTGACAAAGAGATATACTGACGCTATCCCAAGGGCCTGCATCTAGAGCTCTGGCCCCTGGGATGCCAGGCGCACTGCCGCGTTCGGACTGGTCACCCAGAAAGGGGATACCAGACATGAAGCGCCGTCAGCTGATGGTCTTTGGTCTCCTAACCTTGCTGGCGCTGCTGTGCAGTGCTAGTGGCGCCGCGCAGGCGGCCGCCCCTCCCGACACCCCTCTCTCCCTGACAGGTGCAGCGCCCGGACAGGCACCTCTCTTGGGCGACAGGCAGAACGTGGACCTGCTCGGTCAGATCGGCGGCCCATTCTCCGCCGTCGCGGTCCAGGGAGTCTATGCCTACGTAGCAATCGGGCCGCGTCTGGTCGTGCTGGATGTCACGCCAGGGCGTCAGCTGACGAAGGCGGGGGAGACCAGCCCGTTGGCGACCTGGGTCAGCGACATAGCTGTCGTGGGAACCTACGCTTATG
>CAZLBQ010000768.1:0-2369 GCA_964557745.1 uncultured Anaerolineales bacterium | reverse complement strand
TTCGCGGCGCGGGCGACCTGCTCGGCAGCCGCCAGCACGGCCAGATCGCCGCCGTCGGCTTCGACCTCTACACCCGCCTCCTTGCCCAGGCCATCAAGGAACTCCGCGTCGACAGCGAAGAGGCGGGGCGCACGACGGCCAACGGCTCCCCAGCCGGCGAGGGCGGGACAACAGGCCAGCGTGGTCCCGTCGTCAGCCCGCGCCTGATGCCTGCGCCGACCATCGAGCTGCCCCTGGATGCCCTGCTGCCCGACGGCTACGTGCCCGAGGAGAGCCTGCGCTTGCGCCTGTACCGCCGCATGTCCGAACTGGACACCGTACACGCGATAGAGAATATGACCCACGAACTGGAAGACCGCTTTGGCCCGCCGCCCGACGAGGTCAAGAACCTCCTCTACCTCTTGCGTGTCAAGCAGTTGGCGCAGGCGGCGGGCGTCCATACCATTCAGCGCGAAGGCGACGCCATCATCTTGCGCACCGACCGCATCCCGCGCGGCGTCCAGCAGGCCCTCCAGAAGCGGCTGGGCGAGACGGCGCAGGTTGCCTCCAACCAGGCCCGCCTCCCGATGAGAGGCGACTGGCAGGCGTCGGTGTTGCAGACGTTGGCCGTGATGGAGAGCGTGGCGCGGGAGTGGGAAGCCAGCGCGCACGGCGAACCCGACGGCGGCAAGAAGACCCGCGGCAAGCCCGGCCGCCCACCACGCGGCGCGACCGAGACGCGCGCTACACCCAGCGATTGAGCGAGACACATGCTCAGTGACGACGTGGGCTTCCCGCGGGTGCGACAGACGCGGGACGCGGCTCAGCATAAGCAACAGAACCGCCGCCCAAGAGCGCGCGGGCTTTGGGGCGTCCTGGTGCTGATCGGCCTGGCCTACGCCGTCTTCCTCATCGTCTATCGCCTGGCCGAGTGGGTCTTTAATGCCTCGCCCGGCCTGAGCCTGCCTCCGCCCTGGTCTACCTGGCTGGCGCTCGCCGCCACGTTCGAACCGTTCCTCCTATTGCCCCTGGTCCCCCTGCTTCTGGTGGCGCTGGCGATGCGGGCGCGCGCGGCCGCCGGTCTGCTCGCTCTAGCCGGGCTGCCCTTCGTCTTCTATTACGCGCCCCTCTTTCTCCCCCACGCCGACGCCGCGCCGAACGGGCGGACGCTCAAGGTCATGACGCACAATATCCTGGCGGCTAACCGCCTGGGTGGACAGCCGCTGGCCGATGCCATCCTGGCCCAGGATGCCGATGTCGTAGCCCTCCAGGAGTTGGTCGCCAACCATGCCAACCTCCTTGCCCCGCGCTTGAGTCAGGCCTATCCCCACCGCGTCGTCTACCCGGCCCAGGGACTCGGCTTGTACTCGCGCTATCCGCTGCGCGAGGCGCAACTTCTGACCCTTGCCCCTGAGAGTTCATTCGCCATCCGCGCCATTGTCGACGCCCCAGGGGGAGCCATCACCGTTTTCAACGCCCACCCCCGCAACCCGCGCGTGGCGCTCAACACCTGGGGCGGCTCGTTGTTGTACGTGGCCGAGTTCGATCCCACGAGGCGCGACCGCGCCGTCGCCACGCTTGCTCAGGCCGTCCAGCGCATCCAGGGGCCGGTCGTGGTATTGGGCGACCTGAACCTGACCGACCGCAGCGCCGCTTATCGCCAGTTGACCGAACGGCTGCGCGATACCCACCGTACCGCTGGCTGGGGCCTGGGCTATACCTTCCCGGTCGCGGGACCGGGGGCGCGGCCGGGCTTCGCGCTGCCCATCCTGCGCATCGACTACGTCCTTGCCACGCCCGACCTGCAGGCCGTCACCTGTGATACCGGCCCGCCGGCCGGCTCGGACCATCGGCCCGTTATCGCCACACTGGCCCGAGCTAAAGCGACGTAGTGCGCCGGACTATGGCTCGTAGCGCCGACTTGCGTCGGCCAGATGGAGATTTGCATGCGAAGGTGGTCTATTCGGGGCGGCGCGCTTGTCCTGGCGTTGGCGCTGATCCTCCTGGTCGTCAGCGCGGCCCAGGCCCAGGGTCCCCAACCCCCGACCCTGGCGCGTCTCCCATTTGCTTCCCAGGCCGAGCTAGAGAAACTGGTCGCAGCTTACGATGTCTGGGAGGTAGACTACCAAGCAGGAAACGCCCTGGTCGCCCTCTCCGACGTCGACGTGGACGCGCTGCGTAAGGTGGGCACGCCGTTGGTCATCGACCCCAAGGACAAGGCCGCGCACACCTTCGCCTACCCCGCGTGTTACGCTGGCGTCGATAGCCTCTACGCCCAGCTTAACCAGTTGGCGACCGACTATCCTGCCCTCGTCACAGTCGAGGACTTCGGCGCGAGCTGGCTGCGGCTGCATCCCGACACGCGGGGGAATGGCAGCCGCCTGCTGGCG
>CAZLBQ010000767.1:0-2374 GCA_964557745.1 uncultured Anaerolineales bacterium | reverse complement strand
TGCATCACGGGTGGCCGCACGCCGGCCAGCGACCGCGTCCTGGCGCGGGCGAGCGTCGCCTGTGTCGCCGATGCCGCGACCGCTCTCGCCCCCTTCCTCACCGGCAGCGACACGCTCACTCTGGTCAACACGCTGCCCGACGCCGACGCGCTGGCGTCGGCCATCGACCGCTTCGGCTGCGCCGCCGTCCCGACCGCCGCTTACCGCGTCTATTTTCCCCATCTCGCCTACCATCCGCCGACCACACCCTAGCCCGAAATCCACGCGCCGCCGCGTCGAGTCTCAGCCATAGTCCATAGTGCAAGGAGGAATCCAGTGAGAAAGCTCTTTCGTCGCCTGACACTGCTGCTCGCGCTGCCCATGCTGGTTGTCGGTGGCGCCGTCGTCGGGCTGACCGCGCCCAACGTCGTGACGACGGTGCGCGGCGGCTTCCAGTTCCACGACACGTCGGTGAGCGGCGAGCAGGTCATCGCCAGTTCGCCCTCGCTCGTCGTCGGCAGTCAGACGGGGAACGCGGCAGCCCCCATCCCGTTCACGGCCTTCGCCTTCCGCAGCATTGGCCAGGTCTCCCAGGATATCTTCGTGCGCTCGTTCAACGCCACGCGCAACCGCTGGGAGCTGCGCGGCAGCAGCCGCAACGACGGCAGCCTGAACCAGGACCGCGACGTCGTCGCCGACCACCCCTCCATCGACTTTGCCGGTCCCCTCACGAGCGGGCGCCCGACCATCCCCTGGGTGGCCTGGGCCGAACAGGTCCAGACCCTGGGCCGCAAGACGAACATCTTCGCCAGCCGCCTGGCCCAGGACAACAGCGGGGAGTTCTGGCAGGTCGCCGGGGACCAGGGCGGCAATCGGGGCGTGCCTGGCGTGAACATCCGCACTACCGAGAACGCCGACAACCCGCGTCTTATTGGCGGCGCAACCGACTCCACAGCAACTGCCTTTTTGCCCTTTGTCGCGTGGGACGAGGATAGCCCGGTCAATCGCGCCCGCCAGGTCTATGTCGCGCGCGGCGAACTCGCCAGCGGCCCCGGCATCGTCGGCGGCTTCCGCTGGCAGCCCCTCGGCGCGCTCCGCAACGCCGTCGAACCGGCCCTCAACGTCGACACCAGCCGCAACGCGCGCCGGCCGGACATCGCCTTCGTCGGCCAGACGCTGTGGGCGGTGTGGTTCGAGGAAGGCCAGAACCGCGAGCAGCGCATCTTCGCCGCCAAAGCCGTCGCCGACGCGACGGCCCAGGGCGGCTTCCGCTGGGACAACCAGCCCGCGTGTGGCGGGAACGAGCAGACCTGCGCGCTCAACTTCTTCCCCACCCGCAACGCCCTCAACCCGCGCCTGGCCGCCGGTCAGTTACCCGAAGAGACGGCGCCCTCGCCCTGGGTCGCCTTCCAGGAGTTCGACGGCCGCTTCTGGCAGGTCTACGTCAAGAAGTTCGAGACCGGCGTCTGGCGTCCCATTGGCGACTCGCTCAACGTCTCACGCTTCAACAACGCCACCACCCCCGACATCTTCTTCGTCGGCAACACGCCCCACGTCGCCTGGATCGAGAACCAGGGCGGCTTCCAGATTCTCGTCGTCAAGCACCTGGCCGACGCGCGCCCAGGGAACGAGCGTTGGGACCTGGACACCGACGGCTTCCGCGGCCTGAACCGCTCGCCCTTCGACCTGGCCTCGGCCCCCTCGCTCAGCGGCAGCCAGACAACGCCCTACGTCGCCTGGCAGGAGGCCAACCGCTTTGGCCCGGAGAGCATTGTCTTCGAGGCGCGCCGCGTGCCCGAAGGCCCTGCCTGGGGCACCAACCGCCCACCGTTCATCCGCATCATCTCCGGCACGCGCAAGGTCGCCCTCAACAAGCAGTTGCCCCTGGCGGGCGAGCCGGCCGGTCCGGCTGTGCCCGACCAGAGCATTGGCGCCGTCGGTTCCGCCACCATCACCACCACCTGTGACCACGTCAACGGTTGGGACAACCTGCTCGAAATCCAGTTCGAGCTGGCCGACAACGACGGCCGCGCCTTCCTGGGCAAGCTCGACGTCGTGAACAATAAGGTGTTTGTCGAAGACCCAACCTACCCCGGCGCGTTCCTGGGCGGCCAGGCCCCCGGCACGCCCGGCGCGCAGATCAGCACGCCCTTCGTCACCCTCGACGTCTCGCAGATGCAGGTAACGTCGCATGGCGAGCAGAGCGCGGCCCAGGACATGACCTGGCCGTTGACCTTCAAGACGCCTACCCGCAACCGCGAACTGGTCCAGTCGCTCAACATCATCTCGCGGCGGTTCATTACGCCCACTGTCGAATTGGCCGCGCCGGCCCTCCCCCTGGCCGCGCCCGCCGCGCCCCAGGGCGGCGCGCAGGCGACCACCGAGGAGACCGGCT
>CAZLBQ010000766.1:0-2388 GCA_964557745.1 uncultured Anaerolineales bacterium | reverse complement strand
CGCGCAGCCGACGATAGGCCGTCGCGTCGTAGGGTGGCACGTAGTTGTAGAGAATCTTGGAGCCACATGTCGTCGGGATGCCCTCGGTACTGATGACATCCTTAAGAGCAAAGGGGATGCCGAGCAGAGGCCCCGTCTCGCCCGCCGCGCGCCGATGGTCGGCGTCAGCGGCTTGCTCGAGGGCAATTTCCGGCGTCACCGTCAGGTAGGCGCGAATCTGATTGTCGATGGCGTAGATGCGGTTGAGGACGCTCTCGGTGAGCGCAACGGAGGTCACCTGGCCCGCTTGCAGCGCGGCCTGCGCGGCGCGAATAGTCAGAGGATAAAGGTCCACGCAAAGCTCCAGACAACGAGCAGTCAGGCCCACATAGGGTCTAACCTTGACAGTCTCGACCTAATCTAGAATCGCTGGCACCTGGAACTGGCCCGCAGCCACGCGGGGGGCGTTAGCCAGGACATCCTCTTGCGTGAGCGAGGGCCGCGCCACATCGTCGCGCATGACATTCTCCAGCCCCACGACGGAAGCGGTGGGGGGAATGGCGCTCGTATCGAGACTCTGCAGCGACGCCGCGTAGTCGAGGATGGCCGACAGTTGCTCGGCGAAGCGCGCCTTCTCGGTCTCCGTCAATCCCAGCCGGGCCAGTTCGGCGATGTGCACAACGGTCGCAAGGTCCAGTGGCATACACGTCTCCTGCGCCAATTATAGCATGACCCCCGCTTGACAGCAATCCAAAAAAGAGACTGGTGAAGGGTTCTTCCGAGGCGGCAAGGCCTCCGGTTCACCTTCACCAATCTCCCCGCGCGGGTGGCCGGTAGGGGCAACCGTCACGGTTGCCCTGGGCGGGCAGGTACAAGACCTGCCCCTACCGCACTATTGACGGATTACCGGCACGGCGCGCACCACCTGGCGTGTCGCGCCCGCCGCGACAATCAGCACCAGGTCGTCGGCGCGCGCATCGGCGGCGGCAAAGCGCTCCCAGTTCGCTGGCACGGCTTCCACCTGGCTAACGCGGTACACAAAGCGCGCGCCATTCAAGGTGAGCGAGACCTCATCACCCGGCAAGAGCGCCGGCCAGTAGCGATACAAGTCATACTCCCAGCCGGCGCGAGCGATGCCCTGGCCGTTCAGGCTGAGGGAGGGCCAACTGCGCGTGAGGCGCGGCCAGGCCGCCGAGACGGTCGAGACGCTGACGGGCATCTGCCGCCCACCCAGCCGCAGCCAGCCGTAGCCGCTCGTGGGCACGGCCACCGCATCGGCCAGGGTGGCCGGACGACCCAGCGGGCCCTGATCTGAACCCGTGACCGGCAACAGGACAGGCGGCACGGTGGTGGGCTGGCCGCCCGGTCCACCAGGCAGCGGTGGCGCGGTAGGCGCCGTTGGCGTCGCGCTTGGCGCTGGCGTGGCGGATGGCGGGACGGCCGTCTTCTCCGGCTTCTCAGGCGTACGCGTCGGCGTCGGCGTCGCCGGGACGACGACCGTGGGCGTAGCCGTCGGCGTGGGACCGCCGATGGGCGTATTGGTGGCCGTCGGAGCGCCAAAGGGCGTGCTCGTCGGCGACGGGTACACGCACGGCGGCTTGCTTGTACTCGTCGCTGTGCTGGTAGCTGTACTCGTCGGCGTGGCGCTGGCGGCGGGCGTGGTTGCCGTCGGCGTGCTCGTGCTCGTCGGCGTCGCGCCGCCGGCGGGCGTTGTGGCGGTTGGCGTCGGGCTGCCTGCCACTGTGGTCGCAGTGGACGTCGAGGTCGGGCCGGTGACCGGCGTCGTGCCTGTCGGGGTGGCAGTCGCCGTGGACGGACTGGTGGCCGTCGCTGTTGGTGTCACGGTCTCCAGCCCACCCTGCGGTGTAGCCGTCGCCGTCCTCGTCGCCGTCGGAGCAACTGTCGTCGCGCTGGCCGTGGCCGTTGGGGTAGCCGTCTCACTGATAACGGGTGTGGTCGCCGTCGCGGTGGCGGTTGGAGTCGCGGTACCGGTCGGCGTGGCGCTGGCGCCGGGGTACGGCCCCGGTGTGTTGGTCACCGGTCCCGGCAGCGTCGCCGAAGGCGTCACACCCGGATACCCCCCAGGTGTCCCCGTCGGCGTGGGCGGAACGAGTGTCGGCGTCGGCGTGCCGGTGGGACCGGGGTAGGGGCCAGGGGTGTTGGTCGCGGGGCCAGGCAGTGTGGGGGAGGGTGTCACACCAGGATACCCACCCGGTGTCGCCGTGCCGGTCGGCGCAACCAGGGTCGCTGTGCCCGTACCCGTGGGGGTGACGGTGACTGCGGGCGTGTCCGTCGCAGTGGCGGTCGCCGTAGCCGTCTCCACCCCACCCTGAGGGGTAGCGGTCGGTGTAGCAGTCGACGTGGGCGTCTCGGCCGGCGGGACGACGCACGTGGGGGTCGCCGTCGGCG
>CAZLBQ010000765.1:0-2389 GCA_964557745.1 uncultured Anaerolineales bacterium | reverse complement strand
TAGCCCCGCGCAGGGCCAGTACCGCCCGATGCGAAAGCCGTCGGGCTAGGGGAGCAAAGCCCAGGGGGCTTCGTTCGAGGAGCGCGGCGGCTTTAGCCCCGCGCAGGGCCAGTACCGCCCGATGCGAAAGCCGTCGGGCTAGGGGAGCGAAGCCCAGGGGGCTTCGTTCGAGGAGCGCGGCGGCTTTAGCCCCGCGCGGGGTGGGGACATACGCGGCCCGGGTGGAGGCTTGGTTCAAGTCGCCCGAGGCTAAAGCCATCGGGCTGGGGGAGCGAAGCCCAGGGGGCTTCGCTCGAGGAGCGCGGCGGCTTTCGCCCCGCGCAGGGCCAGTACCGCCCGATGCCAAAGCCATCGGGCTGGGGGAGCAAAGCCCAGGGGGCTTCGTTCGCCAAGCGCGGCGGCTTTAGCCCCGCGCAGGCTCGTCCCGTGACGGCTGGGATGACAATGGCGGATGGACAGACATTGGAGCAGGTATGCCCTTCGCTCGTCTCTACTACCACATCATCTGGGGCACCGAGAAACGCGAACCTTTGATCAAACCAGAGTTTGAGACGGCGCTCCACAACGTCATCGCCGCGAAAGTCACCGAGTTAGGGGGACAGGTGTTTGCGGTGGGAGGGGTGGAGGACCATGTTCATGTAGCGGGCAGTATTCCACCAAGGATAGCTGTGTCCAACTTTGTCGGCCAACTCAAAGGGAACAGTTCCCACTTCGTGAACCATGTGCTCACGTTGCCGTACCACTTCGCCTGGCAATCCGAGTACGGCGTCGTCACCTTTGGCCCGAAGAACCTGTCGTTCGTCGTCGATTACATCCACCACCAACGACAGCACCACTCCGTCAAGAGCGCCTGGGCCTACCTCGAAGCGGTAGATGTCGGTGAGCCTGAAGAGACGCCTCTGCCCCGTCTGTAGGCCACCGGGCTTCGTCCCATGAGCGCGGCGGCTTTAGCCCCGCGCGACGTCTCCCAGGAGCACCGGTGGCTTCGGCACGCATCGCAAAAAGCACGAGGCCCCCCGCCGGGCTTCCCCGGCCGAGGCCTCATCTTACCTTCCTAACCCTTCCTACGTCTTCCTACCCTCGTCCCCAGCTTTCTCCTCTCACGCCGCTGCGGCGGGTGTGGAGTACAGCAGGTCGAGGTCGGTGGCGTCGACCGTCTCCTTCTCCAGGAGGAGGGCGGCCAGGCGCTCCAGCGTGTCGCGCTGGGCCGTCAGGATGCTGCGCGCGCGGGCGTAGGCGTCGTTGACGATGCGCTGGACCTCGCGGTCGATCTTCTCGGCCACGGCCTCGGAGTAGTTGCGCTGCTCGCCAATCTCGCGGCCCAGGAAGACCAGTTCGTCCTTCTCACCGAAGGTGATCGGACCCAGGCGCTCGCTCATGCCGTACTGCGTGACCATGGCGCGGGCCGTCTTGGTGGCGCGCTCCAGGTCGTCGCTGACGCCGGTCGTCACGTCGCCGAAGATAAGTTGCTCCGCAGCGCGCCCACCCAGGCGGGCGGCGATCTCATCCTCGAACTTCGTCTTGTGGTAGAGAGTGCGGTCCTCGTCGGGCAGGCGCATGACGTAGCCGTCGGACATGCCGCGCGAGATGATGGAAATCTTGTGGACGGGGTCACAGTTGGGCAGCGAGTGGCGCACCAGGGCGTGACCCGCCTCCCGATAGGCGATGATCTGCTTCTCTTCGGGGCTGATGACGTGGCTCTTGCGCTCCGGCCCCGACAACACCTTCTCCACCGCCTCGGTGATGTCACTCATCGTGAGCGCCTTGGCGTTGCGACGCGCCGCCAGGATGGCCGCCTCGTTGACCAGGTTCTCCAGGTCGGCGCCGCTGAAGCCGACGGTCAGCTTGGCGACGGTGTCAAGGTTGACGGTGCGGTCGAGGGGCTTGCCGCGCACGTGGATGTCGAGAATCTGGCGGCGGCCGACCTTGTCGGGGCGGTCGATGATGACGCGGCGGTCGAAGCGGCCCGGCCGCAGCAGCGCCGGGTCCAGGATGTCCGGGCGGTTCGTCGCCGCGATGATGATGACGTTGGTGTCGGTGTCGAAGCCGTCCATCTCGACGAGGATCTGGTTGAGGGTCTGCTCCCGCTCGTCGTGGCTGCCCCCCAACCCCGCCCCGCGATGCCGCCCCACCGCATCGATCTCGTCAATGAAGATGATGCACGGGCTGTGCCGCTTGGCCTGCTCGAACAGGTCGCGCACGCGGCTCGCGCCCACGCCCACGAACATCTCCACGAACTCCGAGCCGCTGATGCTGAAGAAGGGCACGCCCGCTTCGCCGGCGACGGCCTTCGCCATGAGGGTCTTGCCGCAGCCGGGCGGGCCGACCATAAGTACGCCCTTGGGGATGCGCGCGCCGAGGGCGATGAACTTCTCCGGCTCCTTGAGGA
>CAZLBQ010000764.1:0-2412 GCA_964557745.1 uncultured Anaerolineales bacterium | reverse complement strand
TCGCCGGGCAGATCATGGAGTTCGTCCGCTACCACTGCATGAAGACATCCATCGAGTTGGCGAAGCAGCGCGGCCCGTTCACGGCCATCCAGGGGTCGCTCTACGACCCCCAGAACCTCCAGTGGCAGCCGCCCACGCCCCTCCAGCCCTACACCCACGACTGGGGCCGCCCGGCCCTCGACTGGGACAGCATTGTCGCGGGCATCAAGGCGTACGGTATCCGCAACGCCGCCCAGACCACCATCGCCCCCACCGGTACCATCGCCACCGTCGCCGGCTGCGAGGGCTACGGCTGCGAGCCGGTGTTCGCCCTGGCCTACGTCCGCCACGTCAAGGACCCCAATGGTGGGCCGGACATTGACCTGACCTACGCCAGCCCGCTGTTTGAGCGCGCGCTGGTGGAGGTGGGCGTGGACGAGGCGACCCGCCAGAAGGTCTACGACCAGGTCTTGCACACCGGCACGTGCCAGGACATTCCCGAAGTCCCGGCCGCCATCCGCGACGTCTTCGCCGTCGCCAACGACATCACGCCCGAAGAGCACGTCCGCATGCAGGCTGCCATGCAGACCTTTGTTGATAACAGCTTGAGTAAGACCTGCAACTTCCCGGCCGGCGCGACCGAGGAGGATGTGGCGAAGGTCTACATGATGGCCTGGGAGTTGGGGTGCAAGGGCCTCACCGTCTACGTCACCGGCTCGCGCGAGCAGGTCGTCCTGGAGACGAAGGCGACGCTGGAAGCCAAGAAATTGGCGAATTCGCCCACTTTGCCCGTCGTGATACCGCAACCTCGCGAGCGTCAGAGTGTTCTATCAGGTAGAACGTATCGCATGGAGACGCCCATCGGCACCGCCTACGTCACCATCAACGATGTCGACGGCGAGCCATACGAAGTCTTCATCAACGTCGGTAAGGGCGGCAGTGATGTTGCCGCCGTCTCCGAGGCGCTGGGCCGCCTGTGCTCCCTGGAGCTGCAGACCCCGTCGCCCCTCTCGGCCCGCGACCGGGCCAGGGAGATCGTCCACAAGCTGCGCGGTATCGCGGGCAGCAACGCCATCGGCTTCGGGCCGAACCGCGTCGCCTCGCTCCCCGACGCCATCGCCGTCGCGCTCAACCGTCACGTCGGCGCCGAGCCGGAGCAGGCCCAGCAGCTCAGTTTCACCACCGACGCGTTAGAGGAGCCAGTACTCAGTTATAGCAATGGGAAGTCGGTCCACCGTGACCTGTGTCCCGAGTGCGGTCAGGCCACCCTCGTCCACGAGGAAGGCTGCCGCCACTGTACATCCTGCGGTTACTCCAAGTGCTAACCTACCCAGCCCACGAGCGCACTCATCCTCCATGCATCCTAGCCCGCCGCGCGTCGTCGCTGCATCGTCGCTAACACTCTCGCCCCATCCCACATCGTAGCCCGCACTTGGTGAACTGACCGGCCAGCGTCCAATGAGCACGCTGGCCGGTTCTTTTAGTCATTCCTATCCATCTGCTCCGCCGCCCACCGCTCGAACTGCTCCGCCGTCTCTAGGTACAGCCGCGCCAGCCGCCCCCACTCGGCGGCTTCGTCGCGCGACCGCGCCACCAGGTCCCCCGTCAGCCCGTAGCGGGCGACGCTGTGACTCAACTGCGGGTCGGACACCACCCGCTGCGCCGCCTCGAGGAGGAGGCCGATAAAGCTGATCGCCTCGTCAGATCGCCCTCGTTGTCCCCGCGTCTTCCCCTGTGACATGACGTACTCCTTGTGTGCTGGTTGGGTAGAGCGGAGCATAGCGCGGGCGTCGGGCTTTGTCAAACCTGGCCCGTGCGGGTCTTGAGGTACTGAGCCATCTGTTGAAACTGACTGCGGTAGATGCGGCGCATGACAGAGGGCGTCGTCAGGCTGTCCAGCCAGCCGCTCAGCCCGCCCTTGTTCTGCCACTCACTCCGAATCTCGAGGCGCGTCCGCTGGCCGTTGTCGACCGGCGTCAGCGTGAACGTCGTCGCCAGCCCGGTGTCCAGGTCGGTCTCGCGTAGGACGCGGCCAAGCTCTGGTTCGCTGACAGCCATATGGAAGTCGCGCGTCTGGCCCATGACCCGCACCTGGGTGCGGAAAACCGTGCCCGCTCCGGCGCCGCCCTCCTCAACCGTGAGGTGGGTAAAGTATTGCGGCGGCAGAATCCGAGCATGCTCGTTGCGATAATCCACCAGGATCGTGTAGATGTCCTCGGGCCGCGCATCCAGCACCACACTCTCAGCGGCGTGTACCAGTCCCATGCTCTCTCCTTGAGTAGACACAATCACGAGTTGACATCCCTCCCCTTGTCCTTTATACTCATGTCGACAATCGCCAGGAGGGGTGCCCATGTTTTGCCATCTCGATGAAATGGAACCGCTGGCCCGCGCCATGCTGCCCCAGCCCGCCTACGACTACTACGCCGGCGG
>CAZLBQ010000763.1:0-2423 GCA_964557745.1 uncultured Anaerolineales bacterium | reverse complement strand
TAGCCCTCTCCGAGGGCACGATCCGCAATTACGTCAGCCAGATCCTCGACAAGCTCGGCGTCACCGACCGCACCCAGGCCGTCGTCATCGCGCTGCGGCACGGCCTCGTGGACTAGGCATACCCCTTGAGACAACAACCCTTCCAGCCCGGTCGCTACCCAATCCCCCGCTCCACCAGTCGCCGCAAATCCCCAAGCGAGCCGTGAGAGTCTACCAGGCTCGCCACCTCGTCGGCGATGGCCTCACCCTCCCCGGTGACGAAAAACGTTCGCATCCCCACCGCCTTGGCCGGCCGGATGTCGTTCTCGATCTCGTTGCCGACCATCACGCACTCGTCGGCGGCGCGCCCAATGTGATCGAGAATCTCGTGGTAGTATTCGACGTGGGGCTTAGTGAAGTGCATCGTCTCGTAGCTGGTGATGAAGCGGAAGGGGAAGTCGCCCACGCCTGCCCAGTCGAGGCGGTGCTGGATGGCGCGCAGCGGGAAGACGGGGTTGGTGGCGATGGCGAAGTCGTAGCCGTGGGCCTGCGCCGCCGCCAGGAGCGAGCGCGCCTCGGGATTGACCTGGGTGTACTCGCGGAGCGTGGGGAACTCACGCTCGTAGAACTCGGCCAGGATGGGGCGCATCGCCGTCTCGTCCAGGCCTAACGCCGGGTAGAACGCGGCGGCGAAAACCTGCTCGTTGGTGTGCTGGGGGTCGCGGTTCGCCATCATCAGTCGCGTGGCGCGCAGCAACTCGGGCACGAGGCGGTCCGCTGGCACATAGGTTGCTAAATAGGCCGTGAGCGCTTTGAAGTAAGGCGGCAGAAACTGGTCGATGGGGTTGACCAAGAGCGTGTCGTCGAGGTCGAAGATAAGTGTCTTAATCATAACTTCCTTTCGCCCGCGTAGCTGTATCGTCCATTCCCTGCCATTGTAGCCCAGTGAGGGTCAGATGGCAACCGCCGTCTTCATTGTGGAGGTTACGTGGTTCAGCAGAAACCAGCCCATTTCGCCGTCCTCATCCTGGCCACGCTCGTCATCGTCGCGCTCATGGCGCTGTTGACGATGATGGCGCAGACCACCGCCGTTCGCCCCGCCGACGCGACCTTGTTTGCCTTCCTCGACTCGGCGCGCGGGCTGGTCGGCTAACACGAGACGCTCTAAACAGCGGGGCAAGCCAGGGCGGCTTGCCCTGTTTGTTTTCCCCTCCCCTATCCCCCAAACGTCCGATGCGCCTATCCCCTCTTCGACGCTTGACCCCCCGCTAGCCCTCGACTATAATAAGGGTCAACAGGCGATGACGGAGAGAGTAGACCCGCGGGCGATGCACAGGGAGACGCGGTCGGCGACTGAGAGCCGTGCCCATCTGAAGCGGGTTGAAGTTCACTCCTGAGCCGAACGGGGGAAAGGCGAAGACCAGTGGTCAGAGGTGGATGAGCCAGACTGACCGCACAGCCGAGTAGTTCGTTCCGGACGGCCCTACCGTTACAAGGGGCAGCCATTCGGCCAGGGTCGGCCCGATGGCGACACGAGCGGCTCGCGACACGCGTCGCGGGCAAGCGGGGTGGTACCACGGGAGCGGCGCTCTCGTCCCCAAGCGGGACGGGGGCGTTTTTGTGTGTCGAGAGGAGAGAGACATGGATAACCTGTTACTCGATCTGGACCAGTTGAAGACGAACGCGCTGGCGCGGCTGGCGGAGGTTCAGGACAAGGACGCCCTGCAGCAGTGGAAGACGCAGGCGCTGGGCCGCAAGGGTTGGCTGAGCGAGACGATGCGCGGCCTCGGCCAACTGCCGCCCGCCGAGCGGCCCCTGATGGGCCAGCGCGTCAACGAGGTCAAGGCGGCGCTCGAGACGGCCTTTGCCGAGGCCGAGGCCCGCCTGCAAGCGCGGGAGATGGCTCAGGCGCTGGCGAGCGAGGCGATTGACGTGACCCTGCCCGGACGGCCGGCGGGTGTCGGCGGGCTGCATCTGACGACGCGCACCATCCGCGAGATGTGCGACATCTTCGCCGACATGGGCTTCCAGGTCTACCGCAGCCCCAACGTCGAGACCGACGAGTTGAACTTCACGCTGCTCAACCTGCCGCCCCACCACCCGGCGCGCGACATGCAGGACACATTCCATGTCAAGGGGAACGAGGGCCGCGTCGTCCTGCGCACCCAGACCTCGCCGGGTCAAATCCGCGCCATGCGCGAGTATCACCCGGAGCCGATCCGCATCGTCGTGCCCGGCATGGTCTTCCGCTACGAGCCGGTCACGGTGCGGTCGGAGATGCAGTTCCACCAGGTGGAGGGGCTGGCCGTGGGCAAGCACATCACCATGGCCGACTTGAAGGGGACAATCCGCAACTTCGCGGCGCGCTTCTTCGGCCCGCAGTACGACGTCCGCTTCCGCCCCAGCTACTTCCCGTTCACCGAGCCGAGCATGGAGGTGGACAT
>CAZLBQ010000762.1:0-2427 GCA_964557745.1 uncultured Anaerolineales bacterium | reverse complement strand
AGCACGGCGTCGATGAGCAGGTAGATGCCCATGTCGGGCCGCTGGCGCGGGCCGTAGACCGAAAAGTAGCGCAGCACCGTCACCGGGACGCCGAACGTGTCGCGGTAGTTCCACACCAGGTGCTCGGCGGCCAGCTTGGTCAGGCCGTAGGGCGACGCCGGCCGCAGCGGGCGCGTCTCGTCGCCCGCCGCCTCCGCCCCGTACACCGAGGAGGTCGAGGCGTGGATGAAGTGCGCTACTTTAGCCGTCTTCGCCGCTTCCAGCAGCCGCTGCGTCGCCAGGATGTTGCACGTCATGTACTGCTCGAACGTGGTCCAGCTCTTGAGCAGCCCGGGCATCGCAGCCTGGTGCAGGACGACCTCGACGCCGTCCAGCAGCGGGGCCAGGTCCGCCGTGCGCAGGTCCGCCTCGACCAGCCGCACGTTGGCCCTGTCACGCAGCGCCGTGAGGTTGCGTTCCTTGACGGCGCGGGGGTAGTAGTCGGTGAAGCAGTCCACGCCGACGACGGTGTGGCCGTCAGCGACCAGCGCCTCAGCCAGGTGACTCCCGATAAAACCGGCCACGCCCGTGACCAAACAATGCGCCATTAATCTCACTTTTCAATGGGAACCACGCTCCGCGTTCCCCGCATCCCGCCAATCAGGTACAGCACCCCGCCCACGAGGCCCGTCAGCAGGTTGACGGCGTAGAACGCCAGCGACAGGGCTAGCCCCAGGTCCGACGGCACGCCGACGCTGCTGAACAGGGCCACGTACGCCGCCTCCCTCGCCCCCAGCCCTGCTACCGAGATGGGCAGCGATAGGACAAACGAGATGATGGGGATGAACAGCAGGTAGTACAGCAGCGGCGTGTCCATGTGCCCGTTGACGCCAAGCCCCTGGCCCAGTAAGTAGTTGGTGGCGATGAGTTGGAGGTTAAAGACGGTGGACAGGAGCAGGGCCGTCGTCAGGGCCGAGCCGCGAAAGGCCGAGAAGGAGCGGGCGAAGTTGCGAATGCCGGGCCGTTCCAGCCAGCGTTCGAGCCACGGCACGCGCACGAACCAGCGGTGCAGCGTGTCCGCGCCGAGCATCGCCAGCGTTCCGACCAGCACGCCCGCCGAGATGACCAGGATGACCAGCGCCACGCGCGGCTCAATGAGGCCGGGCCGCAGCCAGAGCGCGACTCCCAGCGTCACCAGCGCGGTCGCCATTAGCGTGATAAGCCCCGTCGCGCGGTCGACCAGGATGCTGCTGGCCGAGGCCGCCGCCCCCGTGCCGTCCTTCGCCAGCTCGTAGCCGCGAATGACGTCGCCGCCAATGCCCGTCGGGAGCATGTTGTTGAAGAACGTCCCGACAAAGTACAGTTCGGTCAGACGCGCCAGCCGCACCTGCTGGCCCAGCGCCTGCAACAACCCCTGCCATCGCCACGCCCGCAGCCCCACACCGAGGAGGTACAGGCCCAGCGCCAGCGCGAAGTCCAGCGGGTTCATCTGGCGCAGGCGGGCCAGCGTATTCTGCGCGCCCACCTGCCACAGCAACAGGCCGAGCAGGCTCAGACTAATTAGGACGCGCACCCAGGTAGACAACTTCTTCATAGGCTATTATGATACACCAGCCGAGAGGCTGCGCCAAGTTCCCGCGTGATTTTTCATCGGTAAGTGATTGACAGACAACACATAATATGGTAAACTATGCATTGCTACATGCTGCTACGTCTTGTTCTGTGTCGAGGCTTTGGCCCCCGATCTGTAGGAGGGGATGGTCATGAGAGCACAACGCGTCCTAATTCTCTGTTTGTTCGCGCTGCTGGCCGCCCTGGCTGGCTGCACCCAGGCCCGGGCGACGACCGTCGTCGCGCCCGTCAACGCCGCGCCCGAGAACCAGGGTGGCGGGGCAACGATTGCCCTCGTCTCGGAGAAGGGCAACGTCAACAAAGACGAAACGTTTAAGGTCTCTATCAACATCAACGGCGTGGCGGACCTGTACGCCGCCGATGTGCGCCTCCAGTTCGATCCGGCGAAGCTCGAAGTGGTCGACGCTAACGCCGGCGTACCGGGTACGCAGATCGAGGTCGGCAAGTTCCTCGACCCCAGCGGCGGCCAGGGTTTTGTCGCCCAGAACTCGGCTGACAACGCCGCCGGCCGTATCAGTTACGCCGTCACTCTGCTCAGCCCCGCGAAGGCGGCGGCGGGGAGTGGTACGCTGGCCACGATTACATTCAAGGCCAAGGAAGCGGGAACACCCCAAGTCACCTTCCTCAACGCCCTCCTGACCAAGCAGGACAACGCCACCATCCAGGCCACCTCCCAGTCCCTCGGCGCGGCAGGCCAGGCGACGGCGGGCGCGACCGGCGCGGCTCCCAAGGTGGCGACCCAGGCGACAGGGACGGCCCCGCAGGCGACGAGTGCGGCGGGGGCGCCGGCCACCAGCGCCGCGCCCAAGGCCACCG
>CAZLBQ010000761.1:0-2432 GCA_964557745.1 uncultured Anaerolineales bacterium | reverse complement strand
GCTGGACGGCCTGCCAGGGCCAGGCGGGAGGGCGACGCGAACCGCCGCGCTGGGCCTGGGCCACGGTCCCAAAGACCGCCAAGCCCATGACCCGGGCGGCAGCTCGCGTGCGGCGGTTCTGACTCGCAATGGACACGGCGCGGCGCGCGCCGGCGGCGCGCCGCGCCAGCAACTCGAAGTCGGCCTCGCTCCATGCCCGACCGTCGGGCAGGACCAGGATCACAGCCGGAGCCGTCGCCTGGACGACGTAGCGAACGGCGTCGGCGACCCGCTCGGCGGGGTCCAGGGTGTAGACGATGGACAGTCGACGACCGACGGCGTCCGCCGTGTCAGTCCGCCCCTCGTCCTGAGCGCCTAGCAGCCGCGAGACGGTTGTCACTTGCGCTGCTCTCGCACCAGCTCGGGCACGCGGCTTAGGGCGTCGGGCAGCTTCGCCACGTCGCGCCCACCCGCCGTCGCCATGTTGGGCCGCCCGCCGCCACCGCCGCCGACCAGCGCGGCCACCTGCTTGACCAGATTACCCGCGTGGTAGCCCTTGTCGACCAGGTCGGGCGTGACGGTGGCGACGAAGAAGGGCTTGTCGTTGACGACGCTGCCCAGGACGACGACGCCTGAGCCGAGCTTGTCGCGCAACCAGTCGGCCATCTCGCGTATGGCCTCGGCGTTGGGCGCGTCGACGCGCTCGGCGACGACCGGCACGCCGTCCACTGCCTGGGCGCGGCCGAGCAGGTCACTCAGCCCGCCCTGGCTCAGCTTGCGCCGCGCCTCGGCCAGCTCCCGCTGCAAGGCCCGCAACTCCTCCTGGAGTTCGCCGACGCGCTGCGGCAGCTCGCGGGGCGTGGTCTGCAAGGCGTGGGCCGCCTGGCTCAGCGAGCGCACCGCCGTCTCGACCCAGGCTTCGGCCTCGCTGCCCGTCAGCGCCTCGATGCGGCGCAGGCCCGCGCCGACGCTGCTCTCGCCGATGATGCGCAGTTGGCCAATCTGGCCGGTATGCCGCAGGTGCGTGCCGCCGCACAGTTCGCGGCTGACGGCGCCGTCGCTCGGCGAGCCGCCGATGGTGACCATGCGGACCTCGTCGCCGTACTTCTCGCCAAACAGCATCATCGCGCCGAGCCGCCGCGCCGCCTCCTGGTCCGTCACCGTCCAGTCGACCGGCAGGTCGGCCATGATGAGGGCGTTGACGCGCGCTTCGATGGTCCGCAACTCCTCGTCGGACAGCGCCTGGAGGTGGGCGAAGTCGAAGCGCAGGCGGTCGGGCGCGACGAGCGAGCCGCGCTGCTGGGCGTGGCTGCCCAGCGTCTCCTGGAGGACACGGTGCAACAGGTGTGTCGCCGTGTGGTTGCGCATGATGCTCACGCGGCGCTCGGCGTCCACCCGCGCCTCGACCTGGCTGTTCAGGTGAACGGAGCCGGCCGTGACGCGCCCGCTGTGGACAATGATGCCCGGCACCGGGGCCTGGGTGTCCTCGACGGTCACAACGCCCATCTCGCCGATCAACTGCCCGACGTCGCCGACCTGGCCGCCCGCCTCGGCGTAGAAGGGCGTCTGGTCGAGGACGATCTCGACGCTATCGCCTTCCTCGGCCGTGTCGCCCGCCTCGCCGTTGACGACGAGGTAGACGACCTGCCCCGTCGCCTGGACGGTGTCGTAGCCCAGGAAACGGGTGCGGGGCAGGTTGAGGCGGCGGTATCGCTCGCCCGCCTCGGTCACAGTGAACTTGCCCTTGGACCGCGCCCGCTCGCGCTGCTGGTCCATGAGCGTCTCGAAGCCGGGGCGGTCGATGCTCAGCCCCTGCTCTTCGGCGATGACGCGCGTCAGGTCGGGCGGGAAGCCATACGTGTCGTACAGGCGGAAGACGTCGCCGCCGGGCACGACGGTCTGGCCCTCGGTGCGCAGCCGCGCGATGGTCGTTTCCAGCAGCGCCGAGCCGGCGTCGAGGGTGCGCTGGAAGCGTTCCTCCTCCAGGGCGATGACGCGCAGGATGAAGTCGGCCTTGTCGACCAGGTCGCGGTAGTGGCCGCCCATCAGGTCGATGATCGCCTGCGCCACCTGGCCCAGGAATGGGCCGGTGAAGCCCAGGCCCTTCCCGTAGCGCATGGCCCGCCGCATGATCAAGCGCAGCACGTAGCCCCGCCCCTCGTTGCTGGGCAGGACGCCGTCGGCGATGAGGAAGGTCATGGCGCGCCCGTGGTCGGCGACGACGCGGTAGCCAATGTACTGCTCGCGCGCCTGCTCCTCGCTGTGGCCGAGCATCTGGCGCGTGCGCTCGATGATGGGCGTGAACAGGTCGGTGTCGTAGTTGGTGTAGACGCCCTGCTTGATAGCCGCGACGCGTTCCAGGCCCATGCCGGTGTCCACGCCGGGGCGCGGCAACTTCTCCCGCGTGCCGTCGGCGCGCTGGTCGTACTGCATGAACACCAGGTTCCAGATTT
>CAZLBQ010000760.1:0-2438 GCA_964557745.1 uncultured Anaerolineales bacterium | reverse complement strand
TTCATGGTGCTGCTGGTGGCATTTGTCGTGGCCGCTCGGCTCGGCCAGCGGGCAACGCGGCTCCCCGTGTTGACCCAAATTGCGCAGGAATTAGCGCATGCCACGGCCCAGATTCGTGTCCGAGGCGCGTTCGCCCTGATGGTCATGTGGGTCGTCCTGGCGGAGGCGCTAGGCGTCGAAGTGATCCTGGGAGCGTTCCTGGCCGGTGTGATCGTCAGCCTGAGCCAACGGGGACACGAGTCGGTTCTCCGCGAGAAGCTCGACGCCATCGGTTACGGGTTCTTCATCCCGATTTTCTTTATCATGGTGGGCGCCGACTTCGATTTACGGGCCTTACTGGTCTCCCCCACAGCGCTGCTGCTCGTCCCCCTGTTGATTGGAGCCGCCTACGTCGTCAAGCTGCTGCCTGCGCTTCTCTTCCGCGCCCTATTTCCCTGGCGGGAAACCATCGCCATAGGTGTGTTGCTCTCATCCCGGCTCTCGCTGATTATCGCCGCGTCGGCCATCGCGCTCGAACTGAACATTATCACGCCGGCGACCAATTCGGCCATCATCCTGGTCGCTGTCGTCACCTGCACCTTCTCGCCGATCCTCTTCGGCCGCATCCTCCCGACCACGACCGGGAAAAAACGCGCGGGCATTATCATCCTGGGGACAGAGCAACTCGCGGTCGTGTTGGCAGAACGCCTACGGCGCGGTGGAGAACCTGTCACCTTGATTGGCAACAACCAGCAGGAACTGACGCGGTTGGAGCAAAACGGCTTTCGTGTCGCCCTTGGCGCTCCCACCGACGAAAGGGTTCTCCACGCGGCCGGCGCGGACCACGCGCGGGCTCTCATTGCCGTATCCGTTGCGGCAGACGTCGTCTTCGAGGTGTGTCGGCAGGCCCGGCAGCGTTTCGGGATTCCCAAATTGATTGCCCGCGCTGACGAGACGGAAGTGATGCGGCGGCTGGAGAGCATGGAGGTCCAGGTTATCCAGCCCGCCCTGGCGACGACACTGGCTCTGCAGGGTGCGCTGCAATTTCCGGCCGTGTATAGTATGCTGGCGGACTCGACAGATGACGTCGATATGGAGGACGTGCGCTTGAGCAACCCATCGTTGGAAGGCCAGGCACTGCGCCAGGTGCGACTGCCCGGCAACGCGCTGGTGCTGGGCCTCCGTCGGCAAGGGGAGATCATCGTGCCGCACGGCGATACGGTTCTGCGGCAGGACGATGTCCTGATGTTAGTCGGTAGCCCTGCCGCAGTCCGTGAAGCATGCGCGTGGTTGAATGGCGGTTAAGCTGGCGCGCTCGTTGTCTCCTCTCGCCGGACCTGAGCGAGGCGGCGGAGCAGCGCGACGACTTCTTCGCGCTGGCGGACGGTGTACCCGGCAGCGGTAGCCCCTAAACCAACCTTAATCGTGTAGGCATCGTCGGCGAGAGCGGCGAACAGGTCCTCGTCGGTCCAATCATCCCCCGCGCCCAGGATGAAGCCGAAGTCTCGATCCGCCAGCCACTGCAGGGCGGCCACGCCCTTAGTGACCCCTGCATTCTTGACCTCAACGACCTTGTTCCCCTGGAGCACCTGCACCCCCAGCCTGTCCGTCACATCGCCAAGGGCGCTCTTCAGTTCCTCCGCCTCGGCTCTGCCTTGCTCAGGGCTTGCCCTGCGGTAGTGCCAGACGAGCGAGAAGTCTTTCTCCTCCACGAACGAGCCTGGCACCCTCTCTACAAAGGCCTCCAGGACCGGTGCGACGTCGCTCTTCCACTCGTCGGCCAACGGCCTCAGCATCTGCCAGTCCTCCCCTCGCCGCTTCAGCCACACACCATGCTCGGCGATTAGTCCGATGTCAAGCTGCCCCAGCCAGCGCTGCAGGGTACCCCGGTCCCGGCCGCTGATGACAACCACTTCCGTCCGCGGCTCGGCGGCGAGTTGTGCCAGTAACGCCAAGGTCTCCGCCGGCGGGCGCGCCAGGTGGGGATGCAGGGCGAAGGGCACGAGTGTGCCGTCGTAGTCCAGGAACAGCACCCGCCGGTCGGCCTTGGCGAAGGCATCGACAATGTGCTGGGCGCTGTCCTGGCTGAGCAGCTCCGCATGCGCCTGTTCCCTCTGCTGGGAAAACGCGAGCAAGTCCTCGCTAAACAGGCGCGCCCAGTGGAAGATGTCGTACCGGCGCAGCTGGTTCTGCATGACTTGATTGCGGCGGCGCTGCTCGTCTGGCGGCAGGTCCAGCGCTTCCTTGAGGGCATCAGCGATCTCTTCCTTGTGATTCGGGTTGATGATGATTGCTTCTCGCAACTCCTCCGCCGCGCCGGTCATCTCGCTAAGGATCAGCACCCCGGTCTGATCAGCACGCGCGGCAACGTACTCCTTCGCCACGAGGTTCATGCCGTCACGTAACGGGGTGATGAGGGCAACATCGCTGGCCCCGTACTTCGCGCTGAGCGTCTCGAA
>CAZLBQ010000759.1:0-2447 GCA_964557745.1 uncultured Anaerolineales bacterium | reverse complement strand
TGGCGCGATGCGTGGAGGTGCAGCGATGACCGCCAAGCCCCTACTCGACGCCGCCCTCGACTACGCCGGCCGCGGCCTGGCCGTCATCCCGCTGCACACCCCAACCCGCCGCGGCTGTTCCTGCGGTAAGGCCGATTGTGACCAGGTGGGCAAACACCCCCGCTGGCATAAGGACTTACTACCCCACGGCGTGAAGGACGCGACCACCGACGAGGCGACGATCCGCGCCTGGTGGGAGATGTGGCCCGACGCCAACGTAGGCATTGATACGTCGGGGTTGTTCGTTCTCGACCTCGACACGCCCGAAGCCCTGACCGATGCCATCGCCGAAGGTATACCACCCGCGCCCTGGGTGATGACCGCGAAAGGGATGCACATCTACTTCCGCGACTTCCCTACGGCCCGCAACAGCGTCAAGTTTGCCCCTGGCATGGATACGCGCGCGCGTGGTGGCTACGTCGTGGCCCCGCCATCACTGCACGCATCGGGCGCGCGCTACACGTGGGAAGTGTCCCTCGACGAGGCGACGCTACCCACCCCACCGGCCTGGCTGATCGAGGCGGTAAGCACCAAGTTGACCCCGACCGGCCCATCTTCCCCGCTTCCTGCGCTATCAGGTGTGCAGGATCCCGGTGCCCTGACCCTGCTGCAACAATGTGTTGACGAGGTGAGCCGCGCGCGTGAAGGCGCGCGCAACGACACGTTGAACCGCGCCGCCTACACCGTCGGCGGGCTGATCGGCGCGCGCCGCCTATCCCCTGGGGGGACATACGACGCCCTGCAAGCCGCTGCCCGTTCCGTTGGTCTACACGAACGGGAGATACAGCGCACTCTCAATTCTGGCCTGACGGCTGGAGCTATGCACCCGCTGGAGTCGCGCCCTATGCCATCGTCCAATGGTCACCGGCCCACTGCCCCCGACGAAGCGCCCGCCCTGCCCCATGCACCCCGTCGCCGAACCGACCTCGGAAACGCTGAACGCCTGGTAGACCTCCACGGCCAGAACCTGCGATACTGCCACGATTGGAAGCAGTGGCTGGCGTGGGATGGGCGACGCTGGAAGGTGGACGCCACCGCCGCGGTTGAACGCTGCGCAAAGGACACGGTGAGGCGCATCTACACGGAGGCGGCCGCGGTGACCGGCGAGGACGATGCTGCCCAAGACCTGCGAAAGTCCCTCTACCGTTGGGCCACTGCGTCAGAGAGCGCGGGGCATATTCACGCCATGATTGACCTAGCCGCGTCTGAGCCGGGCATCCCTGTTACCCCTGACGACCTCGACCCCGACCCCTGGCTGCTGAACTGCCTAAACGGTGTACTCGACCTGCGAACCGGCGAGCTGCACCCCCACGACCGCGCCCTGCTCATCACCAAGCTTTGCCCTGTCGAGTACCGCGCCGACGCCACCGCGCCGACGTGGGACGCCTTCTTGTCGCGCATCATGGGCAACAATCAAGCCCTCATCGGCTTCCTACAGCGTGCCATCGGCTACACCCTTACGGGCGACGTGTCCGAGCGCGTGCTGTTCCTGCTGCATGGCGTGGGCGCGAACGGCAAGAGTACCCTGCTGGAGGCGATCCGCGACACGATGGGCGACTACAGCCAGCGCACGCCGACGGAAACGCTGATGCTCCAGCGCGGGAACACCGGCCCGCGGGATGACATCGCCCGACTGAAGGGCGCGCGATTCGTGTCAGCATCGGAGAGCGACGACGGTCGTCGGCTGGCCGAGTCGCTGGTCAAGGACTTAACCGGGGGCGACACTATCACCGCGCGATTCCTGTACGCCCGCCTTTTCGAGTACCGACCTGAGTTTAAGATATGGCTGGCGACGAACCATCGCCCTGAGATTCGAGGGACCGACGCCGCGATCTGGGACCGCCTGCGGCTGATCCCCTTTAGCGTGCGCATCCCCGAAGGCGAGCGCGACCGGCATCTAGCCACCAAACTGCGCGCCGAACTGCCGGGTATCCTGGCCTGGGTTGTTCGTGGCTGTCGGGAATGGCAAGCCCACGGGCTACAAGCGCCCCGCGAGGTGCTGGCTGCAACCGACCAGTACCGCGCCGACATGGACGATCTGGCGGGCTGGCTGGCTGAGTGCTGCACTGTAGGTGCTGACGTAAGCGCGCCCGCGACCGCTGCGGTTGAGTCGTTCAACGCCTACACCGGGCAGCGCATGACGCCGAAGCGATTCGCGCGCGCCCTGACCGAGCGGGGCTTCACGTCGAGCCGCACCAAGTTAGGCGTTCGCTGGCATGGCTTCGGCCTACTGACGACTACCGAACCGACCCACCCCGCCCCGTTGGTGTAGGATGCAGGATAGTGCAGCGTTTTTCCGAAAGTCCCCTTATATGCTGTTCTAACGACTTTTCCGAAAAAGGCTGCACTAAGCTACATCCTACACCCGGCACCGGGCAGGATGGGCCGATCTGAGCGACCGGGAGAGG
>CAZLBQ010000758.1:0-2453 GCA_964557745.1 uncultured Anaerolineales bacterium | reverse complement strand
AGGGGGTACGCCGCCTGCGCAGCGTCTACGGCTCGCCGAACAACCTGGCCCTCACATTGGGCCGCATCGTGCCGCTCCTGGTGGCGCTGCTGGTATGGAGCGGGGCGCGGACGCGGCGGCTGCTGTACGCGGTGGCCCTCGTCCCCATCCTGGTTGCTCTGTTCCTGACCTTCTCGACGGGGGCGTGGCTATTCGGGCTGCCGGCGGCGCTCGTCTTCCTGGGGCTGGTGAAGGGGCGGCGCGCCCTGGTGGCCGCGTTGGCGCTGGTGGCGGCGGGGCTGCTGGCCCTCGTTCCGTTCGCGTCAACCGAGCGGGTGGGACGCTTGCTGCGCCTGACCGACGCCCAGACGTTCGAGTGGCGCACCCTGCTCTGGCAGTCGGCATTGCACATGATCCGCGACCATCCCTGGTTCGGCGTCGGCCTGGACAACTTCCTCTACGAGTACCGCGACACGTACATCCTGCCGGGCGCGCTGGCCGACCGCAACCTATCGCACCCACACAACCTCGTCCTGGACTACTGGACACGACTGGGCGTCGGCGGGGTCATCAGCCTGGTCGTAGGCCAGGCCGCCTTCTTCCGCAGCGGCTTCCGCTTGTGGCGGCGGCTCGACGGTGATCGCCGCATCCTGGTCCTGGGCTTGATGGCGAGCATGGTCGACTTTCTCGCCCACGGTCTCATCGACAACTCGTTCTTCCTCGTCGACCTCGCTTTCATCTATATGCTGACCATCGGGGTGGTGAGGAATATGGAACGTGAAATGTAAAGCGTGAAACGTGCTGCTTGTTGCCTCCGGCGTAACGGATGGCGCGCCTGAAACGTAGACATAGTGTTCGGCTCGTTGCCGCTCATGGAGTAGACATGCCCCGCTTGCTTGTCGCCCTGGTCACGCTCCTCATCCTGACCGTGGTCGTCGCCGCCCAGCCCCTGGTCGCGCCCGCCGCGCCGGCCGCAGCGACGTTCGACTTCGTCCCGGCCACGCTGACGCTAGCCCCCGGCGGCGCCGCGACCGTCGACCTCCGCCTGCGCGACGCCCAGAACCTGGCGGGCTACGAGGTCGATCTGACCCTCAACCCGGCCGTCCTCGCGGTGGACAGCGTCGAACGGCTGGTTGGGACGCCCGCGCAGCCATCCCCGAACCGCACCTGGACCGGGCTGCCTGCCTCGGCCGACCCCAACGTGACCTTTGTCCAGACCGCGCCCGATACCATCGCTTTCGGAGCCTACAGCTTCGGTGCGGGGCCGGGCCTGAGCGGCGATGTCCTGCTGGCGCGGCTGCATGTGCGCGGCGTCGGGGCCGGGACGAGCGCCCTCCATCTCAGCCGCACCCTGGCCGCTGATACCAACGCACAGGGGACGACGCCCCCCGCGGTTGACGCGTCGGTCACGGTCGGCGAGGGGGTGTGTGTGACCGGGCGGGTGAACCGCCAGGCGTATACCGGGCCCGGGACGGTGACGGTGGCGAGTGAGGGTGGCGCGACCGTGCAGGCCGCCAGCGACGGCTCGTTCGCCCTGTGCGGGCTAGCCGTGGGCCAGCATACCATTACCGCCAGCTTCCCCGGCTACCTGAGCCGCCAGGCGAACCTTAACGTGGCCGCGGGCGGCAGCGGGCTGCCCACGACGATGCTGACCGGCGGCGACGCCGACAACAACAAGCGCATCGGCCTGCCCGACCTCGTCCTGGTTGCCGCCAACTATGGCGCGCCGAACCCGACCGACACGCGGGGTGACATCACGGGCGATGGTCAGATTGGACTGGCCGACCTGACGCTGGTGGGCGCGAACTACGGCCTAGCCGGGCCGCAGCCCTGGGGCTGGGGCGCGGAGAAGGACGAGCCGGGCGCCGAGCAGCCGCCAGAAAAACGTATGGAATTCACCCAAGTCCCGTAGGGACAATCACGCCAACGAACAGGGCAGATGGAGACATTTATCCCCATCTGCCCTGTTTTTTCCACAGTTATTCGTGAGTTTTGCACAGGCCGACGCCGTCTTGGGTCTAGCTCGCCGGCTCGCTCCATATGCTGGGTTTGGCGCGCTACTTCGGCGCTGCTCGATAGAGCGAGTCGCGGAGAGTAATCACTTCGCGCCGCAAGGCTTCGTCGGTCTCGATTTGCGTGGCGACCCGTTCGACGCCGTGCAGGACGGTGGTGTGGTCGCGGTTGAGGGTCTGGCCGATCTGGGGCAGCGAGAGCTGCCCATCCTCACGCAGCAGGTACATGGCGACGTGGCGCGGCAACACGATGCGCTGTGTCCGCTTCGTGCCTTTCAGGTCGTCCAGAGAGACACGGTAGTATTCGCTCACGGCGCGGAGGATGGTATCGCGGCTCGGCGTGGGGCGACGCACGGCGGACGACGCCAGGACGTGCTCGGCGGCTTCCAGGGTGAGCGGGACGTGCATGAGTTGGGCATAGCCGACGACCTGGGTCAACGCGCCCAACAACTCACGGATATT